>DAOVNW010000016.1 GCA_030630095.1 Candidatus Omnitrophota bacterium | reverse complement strand
CTTCCGTTACTTCTTTTAGTTCTTTTCTGAGTCGGGAAACTTCGCTTAGCTGATCATTCTTTGGTCTGCCGGCTTTACCAGAAAAGGCTAATTCTCCTTTCTCCGTAACTTGATCCCTCCAGCGATAGAGCAGTGTGCGCTTTACACCTAATTCCATAGCTAACGCACTAGTCGGCTTATCGCCTGAATTTAGCAATCTAACCGCCTCGAGTTTAAACTCTTTCGAATACCTTCCTTGTTTCTTCATCGGACACCTCCTTATGGTATTATACCATTTTTAGTGTCCGTTAAACCCGGGTTAGCTCACAATACTAATTTCCTAAATTACTTCAATTACATGAGCGAATAAAACGACTGTTACATTAAGAAACGATAGTTTTGTAGAAAGATTAGAATGCCTTCTTAAGATAAAACTTAAGAAGAAAAAGCAGGGCGTAAAAAGAAACGTTTTTTCCGAATCATTCATTAACCAGCCCTTCCCTTTATGTGGAATCCCACATTAGGCATATGCCTTATTCCCTGATATTATAAATAAATTACAGACAAACTTCAGGGAAGTATTTGACAAGGATTGTTAGAGATGAGATAATTAGCACTGAGGATGTACTTTCAACGAATCTTCATATGATAAACACAAATATATCAGAAGCGATTGGCAACAGTGCCATTAAAGTAATAAGATAGTTTGTAAAAAATGCGCATTCCATATATTAACTGTTGTACGAATAAAAAAGGAGGAAAAATGAAAATTAAATTTAATATTCTCTCAATCATTATGGCTATTATCCTTGCTTTAATTTCTTCCTCTGTTTTCGCGGAAGTAAATAGCAATTTACAAATAGTAATAAAAGGTAACAGTGCGCTTGGCTTCGACTTGTATCAAAAATTTAAAGAAAACGAAGGCAATTTATTCTTTTCACCCTATAGTATTTCTACAGCTCTTGCAATGAGTTATGCTGGTGCCAGAGGGCAAACAGAAAGAGAAATGGCGGAAACCTTGCATTTTTCTTTAGAGCAGAAGCCGTTACATTCATTGTTTTCAGAGCTTCAGTCAGATCTAAATACTATCCAAAATAAAGGACACATCAAGCTAAGCATAGCTAACTCGTTATGGGTGCAAGAGGGATATCATTTTTTGGATACTTTCTTCAATTTAAACAAAAAGTACTATAGTGCTGGCTTGAATTTTGTTGACTTTGCGGCGGAAACTGAAATCGCACGAAAAACCATAAATACGTGGGTTGAGCATAAGACTCAACAAAAAATCAAAGAGTTAATCAAGCAAGGCATGATCGACTCTTCAACCACATTGGTTCTCTGTAACGCAATTTATTTTAAAGGTAACTGGTCAAGTCAATTTGATAAAGCAAGAACAAAGAAAAATGAATTTTATATTTCACCTGACAAAACTATAAAAGTTTCCATGATGAGCCAAAAATCCGAGTTTAAATTTAAAGATTTTACTAACTTTAGCGCTATAAAGTTGCCATACGAAGGAAATGATTTATCCATGATTATCTTTCTGCCTAAAGAAATTGATGGCTTGGTTGATTTTGAACAGGATCTAACAGATGATAATGTAAAGAACTGGATAGACAAACTTTCAAAATCACACAAGCAAGAAATACTTGTGAGTTTGCCTAAGTTTAAAACTACCTGTGAGTTTGAGTTGTCGGAAGTGCTGAGCGATATGGGTATGCCTAGTGCATTTGGAGATGCTGATTTTTCTGGCATGACAGGCAAAAGAGATCTTTTTATAAGCAAGGTTATTCATAAAGCATTCGTGGATGTCAATGAAGAAGGCACAGAAGCTGCTGCGGCAACGGCTGTGGTTTTATTAAAGGGAACGAGTAGACCATTATCATTTCGCGCGGATCATCCCTTTATATTCTTGATTCGTGAGAATAAAACAAAGAGTATTTTATTTATTGGTAGAATTGTTGACCCAACAAAATAATAAAAACGTACAACAACTCCATTCCCTGACACTGAAGCGTCGGGGTAGGTGATTTTTATTTTTATGTTAGCGGTTATCCCTAAATCCGCCTATCTTGACGGTATGTTTTTTTATAAATAGCTGTAATCCAGAAATGATAATGTCACATTATACCGATTTAGAAATGTCACATTCTAAATGTGCTATAATGCCTCAACTTAAAGGAGGCTATTATGGCGGGGAAGGTCATTATCATGATGAGCATGAAGGAACTAAAAAGGGTACCGGTAATACACAACATAATAAACAAGCGGATTACACAGCAAGAAGCAGCCAATATTTTGGGGCTTTGCCGCAGGCAGATAATCAGATTAGTAAAACAGGTAAAAGAAAAAGGTGAGATAGCCTTAATCCATAAATCCCGAGGTATGCCCTCTAATAGGGCAGCGCCTTCTGATATAAAAGATAGGGTTTTAACCTTATGCAAAACAAGGTATAAAGATTTTAATCCTACATTTGCGGCAGAGAAGCTCTTTGAGATAGATAAAATAAAAACACATCCGGATACGCTGCGTCGTTGGTTCATAAAGGCTGATGTTGAGTATAAAAGACGCAAAGCCCCAAAACACCGCTCATGGCGTCCCAGGAAAGTATGTTTTGGCCGGATGATACAAATAGATGGGTCACATCATCCATGGTTTGAAGACAGAGGCAGCGGATGTGTTTTAATGGGTTATGTAGATGATGCTACAGGAAGGATATTTGGCCGCTTTTATGATTATGAAGGCACAATGCCTTTTATGGACAGTTTTAAGCGTTACGTCAATAAATACGGCATTCCTCAAAGTGTTTATGTAGATATGCACTCGACGTATAAAACAACTAAAAAACCCACGATAGAAGATGAGCTTAATAATCAAAAGGCCTTAACTCAGGCTGGAAGAGCGCTTAAAGAGTTAGGGGTAGAGGTAATATACGGCTCACTCAGCCCAGGCTAAAGGCAGGGTAGAACGTTCTTTCAGGATGCATCAGGATAGACTTGTCAAAGAGATGAGGTTGGCAGGTATTAACAATACCCAAGACGCGAATAAGTTTTTACACAGCTATTACATCCCTAAACACAATAGAAAATTCGCGGTAACAGCCAAAGGCAAAGCTAATTTACATATGCCTGTACCAAAACACACTAATTTAGACAGAATATTTAGCATAAAGAACAAAGCAGTATTAAGAAAAGATTTTACTATTCAATACAACAACAAGTTCTATCAAATATTAGAATCGACAAGAGCAAAAGAAGTAACTATAGAAGAACACCTCAATGGCAAACTTTATATTTACTATAAAGACAAACAGCTCAAATACAAGCTAATAGACAAAAGACCCCGGAAGCAAAAGAAAGTATACAGATTAAAACCAAAAAAGACTTATGTTCCAGCTATAAGTCATCCATGGAAACGGCCGCTGTACGAAGGAGCCATGGCAGCAAAACAAGCTCGCTTGCAAAAAGAAAAGATTGCTAGAAAAGAAAGCTTCGCTTTAACAATAAAAACTTAAAACAGGACATTTCTATTTCGTTAAGAATGTGACATTTTAATTTCGGGTTGACATTTTTTTATAAATAGCTTGACCTTATCCGTATAGCCAAATATAATATAGGCTTATATAATATTGTGTTTATAGACCATAGTAACCTTACTGAAAAAAGGGCATTGGTTTTGACAGTTCAAGCATAGGTTTTAAGGCAATTGAGTGCGGAGATATGTGTGCTATACCTGATCTCGCGACCGGCGCCCTTGATCCTTATTGGGATACTCCCACTTTAAGTTTTATGTGCAATTCAGTTGAAGCTGATACAAAAGCTGAGTTTCGCATGGATCCCAGAACGGTTGCTCAAAAAGCGGAGAACTATCTTAAAAAGAGCGGCATTGCTGGTGCAGCTTATTTTAGTGTTTGATTTTTAGGGAAATTAATGTCCAATACGAAATACAAATATATATACGGGCCGGTTCCTTCATGGAGGCTGGGCAGTTCACTGGGGATAGACCTGCTCTCGCAAGACAGGAAAATCTGTACCTTTGACTGCTTTTATTGCCAATTAGAAAACTTTGAGGAGTACACAAGCCAAAGAAAAGTTTATGTGCCCACAAAAGATGTAATGGCTGAAATAAACTCTTTGCCCGATGTCAAGATAGACTACTTTACCTTTTCAGGCCGGGGAGAGCCAACCCTGGCAAAGAACCTGGGAGAGGTGATTAGCGAGCTGAGGAAGATAAAAAAGGAGCGGATAGCCGTTTTAACTAACTCAACTCTGCTTCAAGATAAAGAGGTAAGGAAAGAACTGGCTCTGGCCGACTATGTAGCCTTAAAGCTGGATGCCTGTTCGCGGGAACTTCTGGAAAAGATTAACAGGCCGGCGCCCAAGATAAAATTTGATGAGATAATTAAGGGTATAAAGATTTTTCGGAATAACTTTTCAGGCACGACTGCTTTACAGATGATGTTCGTTGATGAAAACGAAGGTTATGCCGAGAAGTTTGTAGAGTTAGCCCGGGAAATTGCTCCTGATGAGGTCCAGATAAACACGCCTCTGAGGGCCTGCGGAGTAAAGCCTTTGTCTAAAGAGAAGTTGTACCGGATAAAGGAGCTTTTTTCCGGTTTGCCAATGAAGATAAGGTGTGTATATGAAGCTGAGCGGAAAGAGGTTAAGGCTATTTCTAAAGAGGATACTGTAAGAAGGAGAGGCAAAAATGGCGCATAGCGTAGAGCGTATAGAAGAGCAAAAAGGTTTTAACTAAACGCTATTCGCTAAACGCTAAGAAAGGATGCTTATATGCCGGAGTGTAAAATAAAGGAAAATAAATCCCGGTGCAACTGCACCTATGAACCCTGTTCAAGAAAGGGTATGTGCTGTGAATGCATCAGTTATCATCGCGAGAGCGGACAGCTTCCGGCCTGCCTTTTTCCAAATGATGTAGAAAGGTCGTACGACCGTTCAATTGAAAATTTTATCAGAGTTTACAAGGAGAGAGGTAGATGGTGGTAGAAGAAGCGGAAAAGAGGAAAGAGACAGCCGTCAGGGCGGCTCTTGAGGCCGGCAAGATGCTTAAAGAAAATTTTGGCAGGATTTCCGGCATAAAAACCAAGTCCGACAGAAATCTTGTTACCGATTTTGACTTAAAGGCGGATGAAATTATTACGAAGATAATCAAAGAGGCCTTTAAGGATGACAATATTCTTTCTGAAGAAAGAGATATACCGGAGTTGACCGCCGAGTATACCTGGATTATTGACCCTATAGATGGAACTCATAACTTCATTCGTAGTATTGATATTTTTGGTGTTTCGGTGGGAATAGCTCAGGGCGATAAGGTAATAGCCGGAGTTATGTATATGCCTATCAGCGGCGAGCTTTACTCTGCCGTAAAGAATAAAGGCGCGTACTGTAACGGAAATAAAATCAATGTTTCCAACAAAGACCTGAGCAGTTCAACTTTGATTTTTGATTCTACTATACATTATAACAGAGAAGCAATGCTTAAGAGTCTCGGAAACCTGGCGGATAAGGTTTTTAACGTCAGGATGCTGGGTTCAACGGTTAGGGGATTAGGTTATGTCGCGGATGGCAAGGCGGATTTAGAAGTTGAATACAACGATAAGGTCTGGGATTTTGCCGCCGGCCTGCTTATTATTGAAGAAGCGGGGGGCAGGGTGACGGATTTAGAGGGTAAGGAGTGGAATATTAAGACAAAAGGTTATATTGCTTCAAACGGTGTTACGCATGATGAAGTTGTCAGAATAATAAACGGTTAACTGTCTTTAATGGATAATAGTATAAAAAGTAACTTCCAGCAAATAAAAGAATCGGTACCATCTGATATTAATATAGTTGTAGCGGCGAAGACGCGCGGTGTGGAGGAAGTAAAAGCGGTTATTGAAGCCGGCTCCTCTATTATAGGTGAAAATTACGTTCAGGAAGCCAAGCGAATAAGAGAAGAGTTGGGCGAGTTGGCTGTTGATGTTAAATGGCACATGATAGGACACCTGCAGACCAATAAAGTTAAGGCCGCGGTTAAGATATTTGATATGATAGAGACGCTTGACTCAGTAAAGCTGGCTCAGGAAATAGATAAAAGATGCCGGGAGATAAACAAGGTAATGCCGGTATTGGTTGAAATAAATGCTGCCCGGGAGAGTCAAAAAACGGGTATTTTCCCCCGGGAGTGCCTTGAATTTATAAAGAGCGTCAGCGGATTTTTAAGTATCAAAGTAATGGGGTTGATGACAATGGGGCCGCAGTTTGGAGACCCTGAAGAAGCTAGAAAGTACTTTAAAGAGGTGAAGGCTGTTTTTGATAAAATAAAGGAAATTGATTTTCCGAACGTTAATATGAAGCACCTTTCTATGGGGATGAGCAATACTTACCGCGTAGCCATAGAAGAAGGAAGCAATATGATAAGGCCGGGAACAGTAATATTCGGCAAGAGAGAAAGCGAATAAAATAATCAAGAAAGGTATAAGTAGGGACAGGGCTTGCCTCTGTCCGTTAATGGATAAAAAGATTAAATATTTTTGACAGAACCGATAGCATATAAAGGAGAAATTATTACAATGAAAAGCATTGAGGTTATTAAAAGCAAATGCGCTCCAAACGATGTTAGCAAACTTGAAGCGTTAAAAAATCAGGCAGTTTTGGATTTTATTGCCGGGTATCTGGAGCTTTGCAATCCCGACAGCGCCTTTGTGAGGACCGACTCAAAAGAGGACGCCCTCTATATAAGAAAAAAGGCGATAGAGCTGAAGGAGGAGTCTGAGCTGGCTGTCGATGGCCATACAATTCACTTTGACGGCTACTTTGATCAGGCAAGGGATAAAAAGAATACTAAATATTTGATACCTGAGGGTGATAATAGGCTGGGTTCTAATATAAGCAAAATCGAAAGAGAAGCGGGGTTAAGCGAGATAAATTTATTACTCAAGGATATTATGAAGGGCAAGCAGGTTTATATATGCTTCTTTTGTCTGGGGCCGAACAACTCCGAATTTTCAATTCCGGCAGTTCAAATTACTGATTCAAGCTATGTTGCTCATTCAGAGGACATTCTCTACCGGAGCGGCTATGAAGAGTTTATGAACTTAAAGGGTTCGGACAGCTTCTTCAAGTTTGTTCATTCAGCCGGCCTTTTAGAAAACGGTGTAAGCAGGGATGTTGAGAAAAGGAGAGTCTATATTGATCTGAAAGACAACATTGTTTATAGCACCAATACACAGTACGCGGGCAACACTGTTGGATTAAAAAAGCTTGCTATGCGCCTGGCAATAAACAAGTCTTCAAGGGAAGGCTGGCTTACGGAGCATATGTTTATTATGGGTATTGGCGGACAGGGCGGCAGGACAACCTATTTTGCCGGAGCTTTTCCAAGCGCCTGCGGTAAAACTTCAACCGCTATGCTGGAAGGAGAAACGATTGTAGGTGACGACATAGCCTATTTTAGAAAAGTAAACGGGCAGATTCGCGCCGTAAACGTTGAACGCGGTATGTTTGGAATTATCAGAGATGTTAACTCCAAGGCGGATCCTTTGATATGGAATGCTCTGAATGGCCCCGGAGAGGTTATATTTTCAAACATCCTGATAACCGGCGACAAGGTTCCTTATTGGCTGGGAAAAGACGGTGAGGTGCCGCCGGAAGGGCTTAATTATTCGGGTAGTTGGCAGAAGGGTAAGAAAGATAAAGACGGAGCAGAGATAACCCCCTCACACAAAAACGCCAGATACACCGTAAGACTGGGAAAATTAAGCAACTACGACCAAAAGGCTGAAGACGCGGAAGGTGTAGAGGTTAAGGGCGTTATTTATGGAGGAAGAGATTCTGATGCTTCAGTGCCCGTTGAACAGGCCTTTAACTGGCAGCACGGAATTTTGGCCAAGGCTTCAACTCTGGAGTCTGAAACCACAGCGGCTACCCTGGGGCAGGAGGGGGTCAGGAAGTTTAATCCTATGTCAAATCTTGACTTTCTCTCAATCCCCATAGGCGAGTATATAAGTAATAATCTGAGTTTTGTAGAAGGTGTAAAAAGCCCGCCGGTTATCTTTTCAGTTAACTACTTCTTAAAAGCTAAAGATGGCGGTTACTTAAACGGCATACACGATAAACACGTCTGGCTCAAGTGGATGGAGCTTCGAGTACATAACGAAGTGGAGGCCATAAAGACACCCTCGGGATATATTCCTCTTTATGAAGACCTGAAGAGGTTGTTCAAAGATGTTTTGGACAAGGATTACCCGGAAGGGGAGTATAATGAACAGTTTAAGCTGCGGATCCCCGAAAACCTTGCCAAGATAGAGAGAATTATCGGGATTTACAAGAAACAGGTCAGCGACGCGCCTGCTGAGTTATTTGATGAACTTGAAGCGCAGAAAAAAAGACTGCTAAGGGTTAGTGAAAAGTTTGGAGAGAATGTTGTTCCGGAAGATCTAAAAGGTATGGAACTTTAATTCGCAGGAGATGTTTTTATGCGGAAGACTATAATGTCTGTTGAGCTTGAAGGCCTTAAGCTATTTAAAAAAGGCAAGGTTCGTGATGTTTTTGAAAGCGGCGATAAGCTGTTATTTGTAGCCAGCGATAGGATATCAGCTTTTGATGTGGTTATGCCTAATGGAATTCCTGACAAGGGAAGGGTTTTAACCCAGATATCTATTTTTTGGTTTGAATTTACAAAAAATATTATTGAAAATCATCTCATCGCTTCTGATATTGATGAGATAATAGGCTATGATGAGAAGATGGGGGCTTATAAAGATATCCTTGAAAAAAGATCAATGCTGGTTGAAAAAAGCCAACCCCTGCCGGTTGAATGCGTGGTGAGAGGGTATCTGGCCGGTTCCGGCTGGCGGGAGTATCAAGAGAAACAGAGCATTTGCGGCATTGAACTGCCGCCGGGCCTTAAAGAGTCCGATAAACTACCCGAGCCAATTTTTACTCCTTCGACAAAAGCGGAAACGGGGCATGATGAACCTATTACTAAGGATGAGACAATTGAACTCATAGGAGATAAAGCCTTTGAGTTTGTAAGCTCTAAAAGTATTGAGATTTACAAAAAGGCCGATGATTTTGCCAGGTCAAAAGGTATTATTATTGCTGATACCAAATTTGAGTTTGGCAAAAAGGCCGATGAGATTATACTTATTGATGAGGTTTTAACCCCGGACTCTTCGCGCTTCTGGCCCCTTAATGAGTATGAACCGGGAAGGCCTCAAAAGAGTTATGATAAGCAATTTACCAGGGACTATCTGGACTCTCTTGATTGGGATAAAACTTCCCCGGGGCCGATGCTTCCTGATGAAATCGTAAATAAAACAAGAGAGAAATATCTCTCAATCTTAAGTTTAATTACCGGTAAGACGTTATAAAATAATATATTTTGAAACTCTGAATTTATATGGTAAACTTTTAGGAAAAGCATTTTACGGATTAAGTTTCCGGAGGTGAAGCATGAGAGTTATTATAGTTGGAATGGGCAGTATTGGTACGCAGTTAGCTAAAGACCTATCTCAAAGGCCGGGGATGGAGCTGGTTCTGGTGGACTCTAATGAAGAGAAGTGCGAGGATTTTTCAAGAGATTTTGACGCTTTGGTTCTGCACGGGGATGGAACCGAATCAGGGCTTTTGAATAAGGCCAGTGCCAGAGAGGCTGACGCCCTGGTGGCTACTACTGAATCCGATGCCTTAAATACCGTTATTGGGATGATGGCCAAAAAGCTCAACGTACCAAAAATAGTGGTAAAATTAAATGACATAAATTTGAGAACCGCCTGCAAAGAGATAGGCATTGATTATATTATTTCACCGACCATATCGGCGGCTACTGAGATAAGCAGTATTTTGCACGGTTATGATATACTTGATTTTTCTCTCTTAATCAGAGGCGGTACGAGGCTGATTGAGTTGAGCCCGGGGGATACTGCCGGCAAAAAGATAAAAGATATTGATTTGCCGGACGGTTCTTTGATTATTTCCATTATCAGAGAACACTCCGCCGTCGTCCCCAAAGGCAATGCGGAAATTATGAAGGACGATATTCTTTTAATTCTGGCGGAGAGTGAAAAGATATTGGATAGATTGAAAGATATCTTCGGCGAACTCAAAAAAGCAAGAAGATCAAAAGAAAATAATCATTCCTAAGGCCCCAAGAAGCCCATAAACTTATGCTGAGGAAGTTTGTTCAACCGATAGACCTAAGATTAGTTTTTATATATCTGGCCGAACTGCTGGGTGTACTGGGCCTGATTTTTATCCTGCCTTTAGCTGTTTCTTTAATCTTCCGGGAATTTGAATACAGCATTTTATTTACTGTTCTGGCAGTTTTACTTTTTGCCGTAGGTTATATAGGCAGGCAGTTCCAGAGCAGTTATCGAAAGAAGCCGGTTATGAGAGACGCTCTGATAGTTACGGCTTTGATATACCTTATCTACAGCCTGGTTGGCGGACTTGTTTTCAGGCTCTTCCCTAACTGTTCTTATATTAATGGTATTTTTGAAGTAATGTCGGGATTGACTACTACCGGCCTTACCATGTTAGTTCCCGAGTATCTGCCGAAAACCCTCATTTTTTTCCGTTCCTATACACAGTGGCTGGGGGGCCTGGGCATAATTATTATATCTTTAGCACTGCTTTTTAGGCCGGGAGGAGCGCCGGTTAAACTTTACTCTTCTGAGTTCGGAGAAGAAAATATTATCGGCAGTGTGGTAAAGACTGCCAGAATTGTACTTAAAATATACGCGTTGCTGACAATTTGCGGTTTAATTTCTTTTTGGGCGGCGGGGATGAGTTGCTTTGATGCCGTGGTTCATATAATGTCCGGTATTTCTACCGGAGGTTTTTCCGCTTACAGCGACAGTATAGGCTATTACAAGAGCCCGGTTATCAGCATGACAGTCTGCCTCTTTATGTTTTTAGGAGCGGTAAGTTTTCCGCTCTATTATAAAGTAGCTAAAAGAGGGGTGAGTCATTTTTTCAGGGATATACAGGTAAGAGTTTTGTTTATTCTGACGGCGTTGGCTGCCTGCCTGTTTTTTCTGGGTTTTGGGTTATATTTCAGGAATCTCGTTCCGGCGTTATTTCAAAGTGTTACCTCTATAACCCAGACAGGTTTCAATACGGTGGATATGGCGGGCCTTTCTGATAAGAGTAAATACATTACTATCCTCCTGATGATTGTCGGCGGCAGTACCTGTT
>DAOVNW010000006.1 GCA_030630095.1 Candidatus Omnitrophota bacterium | reverse complement strand
GTACGGCTAAGGAAACCGTTCAGAAAGGTTTGAGTTATGCCTACAGGGACCGCAAAGCGAAGAAAAGAGACTATAGGGTTTTGTGGATTACCCGAATAACGGCCGGCTGTAAAAAGTACGATATTTTGTATTCCAGATTTATCAAGGGTTTAAAAGAAGCTAAGATTGAGCTTAACAGGAAGATGCTTTCAGAGCTGGCGGCTACAGATGACAACGCCTTTAGTAAACTTATAAAACTGGCAAAAGAGGGTAAGTAGATAATTATGGATAAAGCTATAATTGTTGCTAAAATTATGAGACAGCAGGCTGAAATCGCGGAGATGATAGCTCAGCTTAGAGAGGACAGAAGATTAAAGAATGTTCAGAAGATACTTGAAAAAAGATATAGAGAGACAGATCATTTACTGGAGGCTTTGGGCGAAAAAAGCCACATTCCCAGGGGCGTTGTGGAATTGGATGCTGTAGATGAGCTGAAGAAGACCGATAAAAAGATTGAAAAGATTAAGGTTGGTTTAAAGAAGATAGAAAAACTTGATAAAGAAAAAAAGAAAATTGAGAAGAGACTGAAGTAGTGTTAAAAGAATTAAAAAAAATTCAAAAGGAGGCTCTGTCAGGGCTGAATAAGGCTGAAGTTTTAGCGGAGATAGAGAAGATACGCGTGGAGTATCTGGGCCGAAAAGGCAGGCTAACGGAGATTCTCAAGAGTCTGCGCAAGCTTCCCTCCGGGCAAAAAGCGCAGGTGGGTAAGCTGGCCAACGATATTAAAAATAAGCTTATGGGAGAGATAGAAAACCGGCTTAAGAAAATAGAAAGCCGGCCTCGCGAGGAGTGTGTTGATATAACTCTTCCGGGCATAGTTGCCGCCCATGGAAATAAACATCCGGTTACACGGACTATAGATGAGATATGTGATATTTTTGTCAGCCTGGGGTTAAATGTTGTAGAAGGGCCGGAGGCGGAAAGAGAGCGATATAACTTTGAGGCTCTGAATATTCCGCTTGAGCATCCTTCCAGGGATGCCTTTGATACTTTTTATATTAAGGATGACCTGCTTTTGCGTTCTCATACCTCTCCGGTGCAGATAAGAGTTATGGAGAAGGAAGAGCCGCCGGTGGCCGTGATTGTTCCCGGCAAGGTATATAGGCCTGACGCCGTTGACGCCACGCACTCATTTATGTTTCATCAGGTAGAAGGCCTGGTTATAGACAAAAACATTACTTTTTCCGACCTCAAAGGAACTCTTTCCTTTTTCGCGAACCGTATGTTTGGAGATTCAGTGAAGGTGAGGTTCCGGCCTCATTTTTTTCCTTTTACGGAGCCAAGCGCGGATTTGGATATCAGTTGTATAATCTGCGGCGGCAAGGGCTGCCGCGTCTGTTCGCGGACCGGTTGGCTGGAAGTTATGGGAGCGGGCATGGTCGATCCTGAAGTTTTTAAAGCGGTTGGTTACAACTATGAAAAGTATAGCGGCTTTGCTTTTGGTATGGGTGTTGAGCGTATAGCTATGCTAAAGTACGGAGTCAACGACATCAGGTTATTCTTTGAGAACGACCTGAGATTTTTGAGGCAGTGGAGATAATTTTTTATGCTGATAAGTTATAATTGGCTTAAAGATTTCGCGGATATTAAGATTACGCCTGAAGAGTTGGCCGAAAGGCTTACTATGGCCGGCATTGAAATCGGGTCAATAGAAAAGCTTAAGGATGATTTTATTATGGATGCCGAAATCACCCCCAACAGGCCTGATTTGTTAAGTATGGAAGGTATTGCCAGAGAGGCGGCCTGTCTAACCGAAAGCAGTTTTCGCGAACTTAACGCGGAGAGTTGTGAGGCTGAAAATTCAGGTGAATCCATAGAGGTTAAAATTCAGGTGCCCGCTAAGTGCCTTAGATATAACGCGACCTTGATTAGGGATGCTAAGGTTAAGATATCGGACGAAAAGATAACCCGCCGGCTAAGCACCTTAGGCCTGAGGCCGGTTAATAATATTGTTGATATAACCAACTACTTTCTTTTAGCCAGTGGACAGCCTTTGCACGCCTTTGACTATGATAAAATTGAGGGCTCAACGGTTGTTGTCAGGTGGGCTAAAAAGGGGGAAAGTATTGCCGCGCTGGATTCGAGGGAGTATAAACTTGACGAAGATATTTTGGTCATTGCTGATGAGAAAAAGCCGATAGCCATTGCCGGTATTATCGGGGGGATTGATACTGAGATTGGCTATGAGACAAAAAATGTATTACTGGAGTGCGCTCATTTTGATCCTGTTGTTATAAGAAGAGCGGCCAGAAGGCTGGGCATCAGCACAGATTCTTCTTATAGATTTGAGAGAGGAGTTTGCATGGAGACTATACCTGCCGTGGCTCGAAAAGCGGCCCTTCTTATTGCTCAGAGCGCTAAGGGTTCTATAAAAGGCAGGAGAGATATCTTTGAAGGGCGCTTGAAGGAACGCTCAGGTAAGTTAAGAATAGATGAGATAAGCAGGATTTTGGGTTTTAAGATTAGCCTCGATAAAGTCAAAAGGATTTTAACGGCGCTTGGATTTGAAGTAACAGCCGCCGGCGAAAGATCTCTTACATTTAAGATACCCTTTTTCAGGCAGGATGTTAGCAGAGAGATAGATATAATAGAAGAGGTGGCCCGCGTTTACGGCTACGATAAAATGCCTACGACCCTTGCCAGAATATCTCCCAAACAGATAAAGAAGTACAGATCGTCGGCCGGCATTAGCGAGTTCCGTAAATATAAGATTAAGAAAATGGCAAGGGATATTTTGTCCGATCGCGGGCTTAATGAAGTTATAACTTACAGTATGATTAGCGAAAAGTCTTTGAGCAAATTTAATTACCTGCCCGATGAAATTGTTAAAGTCCAAAAAGCTCTGAGTGTGGAGCAGGAGATTTTAAGGCCCACATTAATTCCCGGCATCCTGAATGTTTTAAGCTGGAACCTAAACAGGCAGGTTGAGGATTTAATGATTTTTGAATTAGGGGATGTGTTTTTAAATAAAGGCGGTAAATTTTCTGAAGGAGCCGCTTTGGCGATAGGCCTCTCCGGCAGTAAGTTCGCGAATGACTGGCGGATAAAGTCCAAGCCGTTTGATTTTTTTGATCTCAAAGGGATAGTTGAGAATCTGTTTAGCCGCCTGGGGATAAAGGATATTGTCTTTAAGCGGGTTGACAGCGGCATTTTTGTCAAGGGCCGCAGCGCTGTCGTAACTATGGCTGACAAAAAATTAGCCGTCCTGGGCAAGGTAGAGAGCGCGGCGCTTGATACCTTTGATATAGAAGATGAAGTGTACGCGGCCGAAGTTTATCTGGAAGAGGTACTGTTGTGCGTGAGGTTGGTTGATAAAGTGAAGCCCATACCGAAGTTTCCGGCCGTCACACGCGATCTGGCGGTAATTGTAAAAAACGATTTATCTTCAAGCGAAATTATTAAAATGATAAAGAAGACGGGCAAAGGACTTATCAGAGAGGTTGCCCTTTTTGACGTTTATTCAGGAAAACAAATTCCCACCGGCTATAAAAGCCTCGCCTACTCCATAAAGTACCAGTCCGAAAAAACAACTCTAACCGACCCCGAAGTTGATAAAGTGCAAACAGAAATCCAAAAAACCCTGGTAAACAACCTAAAAGCCCAGATGAGATAGTTAAGGGGACGGTTCTATTTTCTTGATATAAAGTAGTGGGCATGATAAAAATCAATTATTAAGGAGTAAAAATGAAAAGGCTTCGTAGAATTTTATGCCAGTTCTTATTGATTTGGATTTATGTAATTTTACTGGTAGGAGTGTTTTCAAAAGAATCCGCGGCAACCACATTATATTGGACCGAGGGTGCTTGGGGATCTGGAGAACTTAAGCGAGCGCAAATAGGTAATCTTGGTAGTGCAGAAACAATTGCTTCAAGTTCAGCAAGCTTCTCTACGCTTGCAGTTGATCATAGAGGCGGCAAAGTTTACTGGACAGGAGATAGCTTGCTGCATCGAGCAAACTTAGATGGTAGCAATAGAGAAGGATTGTCCTCAGGATTCGGTTTCTCAGAAGGAATCGCAATAGACCTCAGTAGTAATCGTGTCTACTGGACAGGGTGGGATGGTAACATTAGACGAAGCAGTCTCAATGGTGATAACGAAGAAATAGTGTTCGCGGGTCAACAGCGTCTTTTCGGTCTCTCTTTAGATGCGGCAGCGCAAAAAATGTACTGGACCGCCGGTGATACAGGAATATATCGAGGTAATGTTGATGGAACTGGTGTAGAATTTCTAGTTGATGGTGGCACCGAACCCTTAGGGATAACGATAGATCTAATCAGGGGAAAAATATATTGGGCTGATTGGGAAGGTAGAAGTTTACGTCGGGCCAATTTGGATGGAACAAATGCAGAAATAATATATACGACGACCCAAGGAAATCCCATTGGAGTAACAGTAGATCTTCCCGGGGAAAAAATTTATTGGACTGAGTGGGGAACTAATTATATTTGCCGAGCCAATTTGGATGGTACAAGTGTTGAAGAACTCGCTGTTGCTAATCGCGTACCTTGGGGAATCGGTACGGTAATACCTGAACCCTCATCAATATGGTTGTTGGCATTGGGTATAAGTACATTAACATTTCTCGGACGAAAACACTAAAAGAAACAAGCGAAACAACAGGGTCAGGCACTGAAACGTGAAATAAATTGACAGGGGCAAATAAAAAATCGTAAAACCAAATCAAGGGACACAATGAGCTATTCCCTTTTTTACTTTTTCAAATTTATGTTTGTTTAGTTATAGCTCTGTTGTATAATATAGTTATGGATTTTTTATTAGTTTTTAAATTCTTAATAACTACTCTTAAGCGGCAAGAAATAGATTTTGCTCTTATTGGTGGATTTGCACTCCAAGTTGCAGACATCACCAGAACAACACGAGATATCGATTTAGTGATTCTCGCCAAGGATGTCCAAAAGATAAAAGATATTATGCTTAAAACTGGTTATGAGCTTATTCACGAAAGTGAAGATATATTAAATTTTGCAGGCAAGAAATTTGAATTAGGTAGGGTGGACTTTTTGTTAGCCCATAGGAAGTATGCGCTGGCAATAGAAAATGGGGTCAGACCTCGAAATGCGAAATTAAGTTTTTAATCTGGCACCTAATTTCGCATTTCGAGGTCTGACCCCTACAGGAAAAATGCTTGCTTTTGAGTGTTGATTGTGATATATTTAATATAGAGAATGATTTCCCTGCTATGTACGTGATGAGCAGATAGTCTTGAGCCAACACAGTTTGCCCGGGAACCTAACTTCGCTCTGCCCGCGGGCGGGAGTGAGAGGGTGCCCACTTAGTAGACCGGGTTCAAGCCTATCACGCACGCACGGCATCCGCGGGGATTTCTTTTTAGGCCTATGAATCTATTTAAAAATCTCGAATCAAACGATAATACTCCCCAAGAAAACTCGCCTCTTGCTTACAGAATGCGGCCCAGAACGCTGGAAGAGTTTGTAAATCAAAAACATCTTTTGGCAGAAGGCAAACCGCTTCTTAGAGCAATAAAGGCGGACAGGCTGACTTCTATCATCTTATATGGCCCTCCCGGTACAGGCAAGACGGCTCTGGCTTCTGTTATAAGCAAGGCTACCAACTCGCTTTTTTGCCGGCTGAACGCCGTAACTTCATCAGTCAAAGAGCTCAGAATAGTTATTGAGACGGCCAGGAAAAGAAAAAAGCTTTATAATCAAAAGACTATTCTTTTTATTGATGAGATACATCGTTTTAACAAGGCCCAGCAAGATGTATTAATGCCCGACGTAGAAGAAGGTAACGTCATATTAATAGGTGCCACCACCCACAACCCCTTTTTTAGTATAAATCCGCCCATAATTTCCCGCTCAGGAGTTTTTGAGTTAAAAGCTCTTAGAGATGATGATATTCTGAAAATTTTAAGTACAGCGCTAAGAGATAAAGAAAGGGGCCTGGGCAAAATGAAGATTAAGGTAACTGAAGAGGCCCTTAAATTGATAGTCCGGGCTTCGGACGGTGATGCCAGGCGGGCGCTTAATATTCTTGAGATTGGCGCTCTAACTACACTGCCGGATGAAGATAACCTTATCCATTATAGCAGGCAGGTTGCCCTGGATTGTATTGGGAGAAAGGTTGTTCTTTATGATAAAAAAGAGGACGGGCACTATGATACAATATCCGGTTTCATAAAAAGTATGCGCGGTTCAGACCCGGATGCTTGCGTATATTGGCTGGCCAAGATGATATACGCGGGTGAGGACGTACGTTTTATTGCCAGGCGCATTGTTATCTGTGCCGCCGAGGACGTAGGCAATGCCGACCCGCGGGCTTTGATTCTGGCCAATGCCGCTATGCAGGCAGCTTTAAATATAGGCCTGCCGGAGGCCAGGATTCCTTTAGCCCAGGCGGCCCTTTACATATCCTGTGCCCCTAAAAGCAATGCTTCCTATCTGGCTATAGAAAGCGCCTTAAAGGATGTGAGAGAGAAGCGTTTGCTTGAAGTGCCGGAGGGGATAAAGGACACCCATTACAAAGGCGCCCGGAGATTAAAAAGGGGTGAGGGATACATCTATCCGCATGATAAGGAGCAAGAGGCCCTGGAGCAGGATTATCTTCCGTGTAAAAACAGATATTACTTTCCTAAGAATAAAGGCCTTGAGGCCGAATTTAAAGAGTTGCTTGAGTTAAAAGAAAAACTAATTAAGGATAGGGTATGAAAGAAAGATTCAAGGAGTACCTTTATAATGTTGCCACAAGCAGACAAAAAGGCGTTTTAGCCTCCATTCTGAGGTTTATCCTGTTAATTTTTTCATACCTTTATTGGGCCTGCCTTGAGCTGGTTATCTTTCTTTCCTGGGCGCGTGTCCTGCCGTACTATAAGCCCGAAGTTAAAGTTATCAGTGTTGGTAACATTACCATGGGGGGAACCGGCAAAACCCCCTTTGAGGAGTACTTAATCAAGCGTTTTTTTATTTCCAAAAAGGTAGCCCTTGTTTCACGCGGTTATAATAGTGATGAGTTAAATTTACTGCAATATAATCTGCCGGGCATAAAGATACTTTCCGGTAAGAACAGAGCTGGGCTGATAAAAAGAGCGATTAAGTACTTTAAGCCGGATTTAATTGTTTTAGATGATGGTTTTCAGCAGTGGCGCGTTTCAAGAGATATCAATATTGTCCTTATTGACGCGATCTGTCCCTTTGGTAATCAAAGGCTTATTCCGCGCGGCCTACTGAGAGAGCCGGTTGGTCATCTGAGGAGGGCGGATATTTTTGTGCTGACTAAGGCCGCTTTAGGCCAGGCTAATCTGCCTCGCCTAAAAGCCCTTTTGAAAAGGATAAAGCCGGAAGTCCCGGTTGTAGAGGCTGAACACAGGCCAAGTTGTTTATATGAACCGCTTAAGGACAAAAACCTCTCTTTTAAAGAGATAGAGGGCAAAAAGGTTTTGGGTTTTTGCGCTATCGGTTCGCCCTCATCTTTTCGAGCCACCCTCAGCAATCTGGGAGCGGAAGTTAGCGATTTTGTTAATTTTATTGACCACTATCAGTATAAGAACAGGGATATTGACAGCCTTATCAACAAAGCGCGCGCGATGAAGGTAAAGGCGCTGATAACCACCGAGAAAGACTGGATGCGCCTGGACGCGAATATGATTTTTAAGCTGTCAAGAGAGTTCAAGTTTTACGTGCTGAAAATAAAAATAGAGATACTAAAAGGGGAGGAAAGGCTGGATGAATACATATCCGGCATATCTGGCGGCTAAGTTTATTTTGTTTGTGCTTAAATGCCTGCCGTTAAATTTTGCTTTGTTTCTCGGCAGACTTATGGGAAGCCTAGCTTGCCTTTTTTGTGCTAAGCAGAAGAGAACCGGTTATTTGAATTTACGAGCCGCCTTTAGCTGTTCAAAATCCCCGGCTGAACTGAAGAGAATTTTAAGGAGCTCTTACAAGAACCTGGGCCAGATGTTGGTTGAGATAGCGAGATTTCCAAAATTAAACGAAGATTGGGTTGACAGATTTGTTTCTATAAAAGGGCTTGAAACTGTTAAAAAGGCTAAAGCTAAGGGCGGGGGTTTGATATTTTTGACGGGCCATTTCGGAAACTGGGAGCTTTCACCCCAGGTACTAAGTATCAAAGGTTATCCCATGCAGGTGCTGGCCAAAAAACAGAAACTTAACAGGCTTAATGAGCTGTTAAATAGCTGCAGAAGCGCTAACAACTGTGAGGTTGTCAGTAAAGGCGCCGGCGTAAAGACTATTTTAAGGAGCTTAAGAAAAAATAAAACCCTGGGAATGCTGGCTGACCAGGATGTCCGCCAAAACGGCGTTTTTGTGGAATTTTTGGGCAGGTATACGTCAGCTCCGTCAGGAGTGGCGGCTATCGCTGTGAAGACGGGGAGCCCCATTATGCCCTGTTTTATTAAAAGAGGCAAGGGAGGCAGGCACACCCTGTTTATGCTCGAGGAGTTAACGATTGACAGTCAGGGGCCTAATGAGTTAGTTATCAGGGATTGCCTCCAAGGTTATCACAATTTGCTTAGCCGTTATATTAAAGAAAGCCCCGAGCAGTGGTTCTGGGCGCAGAAGAGGTGGAGGTCGACGCCTGCCCGGGCTGTTATTATATTAAGTGACGGTAAGGCCGGCCATTTGAACCAGGCGAAGGCCGTTAGCCGCCTATTGGGGGAGGAACTTAAAAGAAACGGTCTTCAGTCGAGGCTGCCCTATGCCCGGGAAGACGGTTGTAAAATAATTGAGGCCGGATTTAGACATAAGGCAGGCTCTGCTATATTAAATACCTGTTTGACGCTCACCTTTTTTCAGCCCCTGCGCCTTTTATTGCTAAGATTGTTTCTGACGAAAGAAAGTTACCGCGAACTGATAAGCGGTTACGCGGATTATGTGATTTCCTGCGGTAGTAAACTGGCAGGTATTAATTTAGCGGTCTCTAAGGAAAACGGCGCCCGAAGTATTGTGGTAATGAAACCGCCGCTTAGCATCAATAACTTTGATTTAGCCGTTATACCCGAGCATGACCGGCCCGGCAGATTTGGGAAATCGGGGAGAGTGGTTGTGACTAATGGTGCTCCCGGCTTAATCAGCGCTGAATCAATAAGGCGCGATAAAGAGACTCTGACTGCCAAGATAAGCCTGAATGACGGCCCCGTTCTTGGTGTTTTTTTTGGCGGAGACAGCCGTCATTATAATTATAAGGAAACTCAGATTAAGAGGATGCTGGCTGATATAAAGAGTATAGCCGCTGAGTATAATTGCAATCTTTTGGCTACTACATCCAGGCGTACAGGCCGGGTGTTTGAGTTGTTGTTCGAAAGTTCGCTGACAGGTTTTGAGAAGTGCAAACTTTTGGTGTTTGCCTCAAAGAATAATCCTCCTGAAACGATAGGCGGTATCCTGGGCCTATCGGATGTAGTAATTGTTTCTTTTGACAGCCTCTCTATGATTTGCGAGGCCGTAAGCTCTCAAAAGCGTGTTGTTGTGCTCGTGCCGGACAACTATCAGTCCCTGAAGGGCCTCGGTAAACACAAAAGACTGATAAGTAATTACATCGCGCGGGGCTTTGTGAAAACAGCGAAAGCCGGGAATTTAAAGATGGTTGTTAAGGGTTTGTTTGCGGCGGAGGGAGAGGCTAAGGCTCCTGATGACAATAAAAAAATAAGAGAGGCGCTGGCGGGATTAATATGAGGGTTCTTCAGATTTTACCGGCTTTAGAAACTGGCGGCGTTGAAACCGGTACTGTTGATATGGCAAAAGAACTTATTCGGCAAAACCACAGAGCGGTAGTGGTTTCCGCCGGAGGAAGCTTGGTTGATGAGTTAATCTCATTGGGAGTTAAGCACTATCAACTGCCGGTTAATAAAAAATCACCTCTAACGATTTTAAGGATGAGCGGCCTGCTTGCCGGGATAATAAAAAAGGAAAAAATAGACGTTGTCCACGCCAGAAGCAGGGTGCCTGCCTGGATTGCCTGGATTGCCTGTTATAGAACCGGTTGTAATTTTGTTACTACCTGCCACGGTTATTATAATACTCATTTTACAAGCCGCGTTATGGGCTGGGGCAAGAGAGTAATTGTAGTTAGCCGGGCTATCGGACGCCACATGATTGATGACTTTAAGGTGCCGCCGGAAAGAGTCAGGCATATAGCCCGCGGAGTTGACCTTGAGAAGTTTACCTTTAATCCCGGCTGTCTTAAAAGAAGCGGTGTTTTTAAAGTAGGTATAATAGGCAGGATCACGCCTCTTAAGGGGCATAAATACTTTTTGAAGGCCATATCAAAGGTAGTCAGGCAAGTGCCCCGCATAAAGGCGCAAATTATCGGTGAAGCTTCGCCCGGCAAAACAGGCTGTAGGGAAGAGCTCTTAATTTCAATCAGGCAGTTAGGCATAACAAGTTATGTAGAGTTTTTAGGCAGGCGCTCTGACATACCGGCGGTCTTATCCGGACTTGATGTTCTGGTAATGGCTACTACAGCGCAGGAAGCCTTTGGGAGGGTTTTAATTGAGGCAGGCGCCGTGGGGACACCCGTTATTGCTACAAGAGTAGGAGGGGTAGTTGAGATAATTGAGGATGGTAAAAATGGAATTCTTGTTCCTGCCCGGGATTCGGAGGCTATAGCCGGCGCCCTCTTGAAAATATACCGCGACCGGCAATTGGCAGAAAGTTTTATCAAGCGGGCCCGGGAGAAGGTTGAAAGATTATACGATTTGAAGGAGATGTATAATAAAACCATAAAGGTTTATCAGGAGGCCGCGGGCTCTTTAAAAATACTGGTTATAAAGTTTAGCGCTGCCGGCGATGTTATATTGGTTGTTCCTTCATTGAGAAGCCTGAGAGCCAAATTTCCGGGAGCGCATATCAGTGTTATAGTAGATATAGAAGTAAAAGATATTTTAAAGAACTGCCCGTATGTGGATGAGGTTCTGGCCTATGATATTAAAGGCGCCGCTTTAGTATCAAAAGAGATAATCAATATTGCCCGAAGTTTAAGAAGAGAGTCCTTTGATATGGTTATAGATTTACAGAATAACTCTAAGAGCCATCTTCTGGGATTTTTAAGCGCGTCGGCAAAGAGATACGGCTATAAAAATAAAAAACTGGGATTTCTTCTTAAGTATGGGATTAAGGATACAAGCAGGCTGGCAGACCCCATAAAGCATCAGGAGCGGGTTTTGAACTTGTTAGGGGTAGATATTCTGGACAAAAGCCTGAAGTTGTGGCCGGCAGATGAGGACGAGAGGCACATAGAGGAGTTCTTAAAGAGTGAATGGGTAGCTAAAGGCCAGCCTTTAGTCGGGCTAAATATAACAGCCAGTAAAAGATGGCAGAGCAAGAGGTGGCCTCTTGAAAATTTTGCTAAACTCAGCAATGAACTGACGTTGAAGCACAATCTCAGGATTGTAGTGACCGGCGGCCCGGAGGACAAGGAGGAGGCGGAGAGATTTGCCGCTCTTACCAAAAGTAAGCCCATTATTGCCTGCGGCAAAACCTCTTTTATGCAGCTTGCCGCTCTGATTAAGAGATGCCGGGTTATTGTTACCAGCGACTCCGCGCCTATGCATGTTGCCGCCGCGTTAAAGGTTCCCTTTGTAGCTTTATTCGGTCCGACAGATCCTAAAAGGCATGTCGCGCCGGCTGACAAATGCACCGTTATTTATAAAAGGCCTAAGTGCGGCCCCTGTTATAAGCCAAAGTGTGATATTATGAAGTGTATGAAGAGTATCGGAGTTGAGGAAGTCGCGAAGGCTGTTATGAAATGGATTAACGCGAAATGAAGATATTGCTTATGACAACTCATTTGAACGTGGGCGGGATTAGCTCCTACACCATATCTCTGGCTAAGAGGTTAAGAGATGCCGGGCATCAGGTGTGGGTTGCTTCAAGCGGCGGACAGTTGGCGGGTGGACTGGAAGCGGACTCCCTCAGGCATATCTTAGTCTCCCTTAATACCAAATCAGAACTAAATCCCAAACTACTCCCGGCCGTTTTTAAGCTGAGATACCTTATTAAGAGGGAGAGAATTGATATTATCCATGCTCAGACAAGAGTAGCGCAGGTAGCGGCGGCGTTCTTATCAGCCTTATGCGGGGTTCCTTATGTAACTACCTGTCACGGATTTTTCAAGCCTAAAAAGTCGCGGTTACTTTTTCAATGCTGGGGCGCTAAGGTGATTGCTATTAGTGAGGCGGTCAGGGCGCATTTGGTTAACAATATGCGGGTTGCCAAAGACAAGGTTGAGTTAATTTACAATGGGGTAGACTTGAAAACCTTCTCGTGTTCTTATAGCCGGGAGGAGAAAGCGGGTTTTAGAGAGAAGTTTGGGCTTAAAAAAGCGCCGGTGGTAGGTATTATTGCCAGGCTGTCCCCGGTTAAGGGGCATAGATATTTTCTGGAAGCCGCCCAAAAGATATTAAAGGAAAAGCCGGATACGCAGTTTCTTATTATAGGTGACGGCCCGGAAGAGGGAAATCTCAAAAAATTAGCACAAACCTTAATGATTGAAGAAAGGGTGCGTTTTTTCTCCTCTGTTTTTGAGACCGGCATTCCATTATCTATTATTGACGTCTTTGTTATGCCGTCACTTGAGGAAGGATTAGGCCTGTCTATACTGGAGGCGATGGCCTGTTCGGTAGCGGTGGTTGCCAGTAATGTCGGAGGCATTTACTCACTGGTTGATAATGGCAAGAGCGGATATCTGGTGCCTCCAAAAAACGCGGAGGCTATTAAAGAGGCTGTGGTAAAGCTCTTGGGCGATAGCGGCCTCAGGAGTAAGTTTGCCGCGGCGGGAAGACTATCGGCTGAAGATAAATTTTCGTTGGATGAACTTAGTAAAAGGGTTGAGCGGGTTTACAGTGAGACAGTTGAGCATAAAAGGAAATTATGACAGATAGGATAAAACGGCCAAAACGTATTTTAATTGTTAATGTTAACTGGTTGGGAGATGTGCTCTTTTCGACGGCTGCCATCCGCGCCCTGCGGCGAAGGTACACCGATGCTCATCTTGCCTGTATGCTCGTACCTCGCGTAAGGCAGATTTTAGAAGATAATCCCCGGTTGGATGAAATTATAGTTTATGATGAAAAGGGCAGGCACAGAGGTATTATCGGCAAGCTAAAATTCATCTTCTTCCTGAAGAAAAAACGTTTTGATATAGTTTTTCTTTTTCAGCGCTCTTTTACCAGACTGCTGTTGTGTTTTCTGGCGGGCATACCGCAAAGGGTGGGACGCTATAGAAAAAAAGGCGGTTTTTTGCTGACGAAAAAAGTTGCTTCAACTGTTGACCGGATTCACAGGGCTGAATATTTTTTAAGGATTGCCGGAGAGGTGGAAGGCGCGGCTGATAATAGAGGTTGTGAGTTTTTTGTACCGGAAGAGGCTGAAAGTTCAATTAAGAAGTTACTTGAATCGTACAAGGTAAAAAAGGACAGCCTTCTGACGGTTATAAATCCCGGGGGCAACTGGAACCTGAAAAGATGGCCGGCTGAAAGATTCGCGCGGCTGGCGGATGAGCTGATAAAAAGATACCCGATGAAGGTGATAATTTCCGGCGGGCTGGTGGATGTCCGGTTGGTTGAGGAGATAAAAGAGATGATGTGCCGCAGTCCCATCGTTTCTTGCGGCAGGACGAATCTTAAAGAGTTGGCCGCTCTTTTGAGATTTTCAGATTTAATAATTTCAGCGGACTCGGGGCCTCTGCATATTGCTATTGCCGTTGGAACTCCCGCGATAGGTTTGTACGGTCCGACAAGTAGTGTGATTACCGGTCCTTTTACCGGTAAAATTCCGTGTACAGTTATCCAGAAAGACGTAGGATGCGAGGTGCCCTGCTATAATCTTGACTGTCCAAAAAACAGGTGTATGCGGGCCATAACCGTTGATGACGTTCTTGAGGCGGCTGAAAAGTTGATTAGAAAGTTGAGATGAAAAAGGTAAGTCCGATTCTCTTGATAACCTTAAGCAATATCGGCGATGCTGTTTTGACGACACCCGTACTTTATATTTTATGCCGGGAGTTTCCCAAGGCCGCGGTGGACGTTATGTGCGGCCCGAGAGTAAAAGAAATTTTTTCTTCGATTTCACAGGTTAGAAGAGTTATTCCTTATAATAAATTCGATTCTTTTAAGGATAGGGTTAAATTAATTCTCAGCTTGAGGCGGAGATATGACTTGGTGGTTGATTTGCGCCATACATTAATCCCCCTTCTTATAGGCTCGCGCAATAGGACGGCTCTCTGGCGGCGGAAGTCCGGAGAAAGAGCTTATATGAAAGATGTCCATCTGGCCAGGCTTAAACAGCTCGGTATAAATACCGAAAATGCCGATTTTCTGATAGAGATAACGGATAAAGATGAAAAGATTGCCGGGAATTTGCTCGGGCCCTTTAAAATTGAAGAAACGCTTATAGCTATGGCCCCCGGAGCCTTGAGCGAGGTTAAAAGGTGGCCTGCCGGACGTTTTAAAGAGACGGCTGAGAAATTGGCCAACGAGCTGAATGCTCATATAGTGCTTGTAGGTGATAAAGATGATTGTCGTATAGCGGATGAAATTGCCCGCGGCCTGCCTCAAAAAATACTTAATCTCTGCGGCAAAACCTCTCTTATGCAGTTGGCGGCCATCTTGAGAAAGACAAGGCTTCTTATTACTAATGACAGCGCTCCTATGCATTTAGCCACCGCCCAAAAAGTACCCGTAATATCATTATTCGGCCCCACAAACTCTATTAAATACGGCCCCCGGGGAGAGCATGATCGTATTATTAAAAAGGAGATAGGCTGCGTGCCATGTGAAAAAGCGCAGTGCCGATTTGACAATGAATGCCTTAGAAGTATTGAATCTGAGGAAGTGGTTAAGGCCGCGGCCGGGATATTACAAGCTATAAAATGAAAAGTTTAAAAAGGATACTCATAGTCAGGACGGACAGGATAGGAGATGTGCTTTTGTCTACTCCGGTTATTAAGGCCTTAAGGGAGGCATATCCCGAGAGCCGCATTGCTTTTATGCTCAGGCCTTACACGCGCGAGATAGTCGAAGGCAATCCGTACTTGGATGAAGTTATAGTCTATGACAAATACGGCAAAGACAGAGGTATTTTTGCCGGACTGAGATTCGCCAGTTTTCTTAAGAAAAAGAAATTTGATGCCGTCTTTATTCTTCACGCTACC
>DAOVNW010000060.1 GCA_030630095.1 Candidatus Omnitrophota bacterium | reverse complement strand
GCCTTTAGCTTAGGGATTATTCTTTTAGCCGGCCTGCTTTCGGCAAACTTAATCAGAAGAATAAAGATACCCACCATAACCGCTTATTTATTGCTGGGTATTATCATCGGCCCCGCCTGTTTCAATTTAGTTTCAGAAGGCATCTTAACCTCATCCGGCTTAATCTCCAATGTAGTGTTGAGCTTCATCGCCTTTAGCATAGGACAGAATTTTTCTCTTGAACGCTTCAGAAAAATAGGCAGAACTGTTCTTTCTATCTCTATTGGAGAAGTACTGTTTTCCTGGATAGTTGTTACCTTAAGTATCTGGTTTTTTTTAAAACAGCCTTTTTATATTGCCCTTATATTTGGCGCTATTGCTCCGGCGACCGCTCCGGCCGCTATTGTTATGGTAACCAGAGAGTACAAAGCCAGAGGTACCTTTACCGATACGCTTTTGGGCGTGGTAGCCATTGATGATGCCTGGGGTATTATCCTGTTCGCTTTTTGCCTCGCTATCGCTAAAAGCCTTGCCGGGGCGCAGGAGTTTGCGGTAACTTCGGTCCTTTCAGGAGCGCTTCACGCGGGCATCGAAATTGGCGGCGCTTTGGTCCTGGGCGGTATCCTGGGCTGGGTTTTGTCAAAGCTGTCCCGTTATATCACTAATCCCGCCGACCTTTTAATCTACACCGTGGGTTTCATCCTTTTCAACTGCGGCGTAGCTATATGGCTGGGCCTGTCCGTTCTTTTGGCGAATATGGTTTTAGGCGCGATTTTGGTTAACATTAACAAAACCAGCTTTAAGTTTTTTGATATAGTAAGAACCATTGATTCACCTTTCTACTTGTTGTTTTTTGTTCTGGCCGGTGTCAGCTTAGATATCTTTTTGTTAAAATCATTAAGCGCTCTTGGCCTGGTGTATATATTTATGCGCCTTGCCGGTAAAATGAGCGGAGCTACAATTGCCGCCTACCTCTCAAAAGCCGGCTCTAATGTGAAAAAAAATATCGGACTGGGGCTTGTTCCGCAGGCTGGTGTAGCCCTTGGCCTGGCGTTAATAGCCAAGTCAACCTTTACCGAAGAAATTGCCGGTGTCAACGTCGGCAATATCATCTTTTCAACTATTGTAGCTACCACAGTATTTTACGAGCTTATAGGCCCTCTATGCACAAAATTCGCCCTCAAGAGGGCGGGGGATATAGAGTAAATGATTTGCCATAAATGCCAAAAAGAAGCTGGCCCGGAAGATAGCTACTGCAGGTTTTGCGGAGCCGGATTAGGGAACAATGAAGTTACCCCATGGTATAGCAATATATCGCTAATCATTTTATTAGCCGTATTTTTTCCAATAGTAGCCATACCCTTTATATGGCGAAACCCTCAATTCAGCCCCAAGGCAAAAAAACTTTCCACAACAGCCTGCGTTATGTACACGCTGTTTTTAATTGGTATGATTTTATACTTTTTCTTTTTTCACATCGGTAAGTATTATTTGCAGATTTACAAGGAGTTATAATCAATAACCGGAATATTGAGACTTGGTCTCAATAATATGGTCTTAAAGGAATAAACTTATGTCCGTATCAAATAAAATATTATCGCTTTTACTTATAAGTTTATCCGTTATCAATCTTAACTGCGGCGTCAAAGAAGAACCGCCCGCGGCTGAGAGTAATATCAATATTTATCACAATAAGGAGTGTGGCTGTTCCGTAACTTTACCTGAGGGCTGGGTGTTAGAGCAGAACCGGGAATTCACAGGCCAGCTCAAAGTTTTTTTAATTCAGGCATTCAAGCCCGATTTAATGAGTAATGTAGTCTTTACCGCGCAAAGGAATTTTAATGAAGTAACGGCTGAGAAAGCGATTAAGATTGAAATTACCCATTTGAAGGCTTCAAAAGATAGAAATTTTAAAGTTATAAGTGAAGAACCGGTATGTATATCAGGTTACGTGGGGCATCAGATGGTTGATGAGTTTGATTGGAGGGGAGTGAGATTATACCAGAAAAGGATATATTTTATCCGCTCCAAGTACATCTTTGCTCTTGTCCTCAATGCCAACACACGGGAGATGTATAAAGAGTGCGAACCTTTTTTTGATAAAATGGTCAAATCTCTAAAATTGCCGGATTTAATCCCCTAACCCGCCTTCTTCAAAACTAAAAACCTCATTTGGGCATAAAAGCAGCCCTAGTTTTTTAGGGGGAGGGCAGGACATCAACTAGGGCCAACTCTTATTATGAGTTTTTCAACTCACACCTCATTTTTCTCTAATACATAGCATACAACAAATAAATCCATTTGTCAAGAGATTTATTTGTCTTTAAGTGGTAATTTATTGCGCCCATAGACAAAAAAATACATTGCCCCATTATTCAGCAACGCTCATGCCCTAATCTTTTTGTATTTTTTTGCCCTGTATTTTCTTATTTTTTAACCCCTTTTTATATTTTGTACCATGAGCTAAGAGCTATGAGCCAAGAGCCGTATTTCACGCTTCACGCTTTTAAGCCCCATGAGCCATGAGCTATGAGTTATATCTATACCTTACGTTCTTGCTGTTTTACGCCTTTCGCAACCTTACCCGCCTTGATGCATTTAACGCAGACACTAACCCTTTTAATTTGCCCGTTAGTACTGGCCCTTACCATCTGCAAATTAGGCTTAAATGTTCTTCTGGAGACACCGGTTATGTTTTTTCCGACACCGCCGTCTTTTTTTGCTTTACCGCGCCTTTTAATGCTTCTACCGGCCGTAGTTCCTTTTCCGCATACAGTACAAACGTTTGCCATGATATAACCTCCAACTATTATTTTTTATCAATGTTTAAAGTTTAACTTAACACAAATAAACGCGTATGTCAAATTTTTTTTATAACGTGCGTTGCAGAGCTAAGAGCAAGTAGCTCATGGCTGATGGCTCATGGCTCTTGGCAAAAGCAATAACAGCATAGAGCTATGAGCAAAGAGCTGCTTTGTACCATGACTTATGAGCTGCATTTTATATCTTGTTTCGTGCTTTTGTATACGTCCTACGCTTTTATGAGCCATGAGCCAAGAGCCATGAGCTGTATTTTGTACCATGACCCATGAGCCATGAGCTGTGTTCTGTACCCTATAATCGAGAAAGCGCCATTTTTGGCTGGACTTTTCATAATTCCGTAGTAAAATATGCTATATTGTTTAAAGCCGGCTTGCAGTGATGTTATTCCAGAAGAAAAGCAAAATATTCCATTGACAAGCTTATAAGTTTTTGATATAATTTTACACAATATTGTACAATTTTAACTACTATTAAAAGCCGCGCCTTTGCGTGTAATACTTTGTTATTTTATTTTTTATGCTTTGTTTCTTGCACCTTGCATCTTGTTTCTTGCGCCCTTGTGCCCTTGCATCTTGTGCCCTTGTGCTCTTGTGTTCTTGCACCTTTTTTATGTAACCCATGAGCCATGAGCTATGAGCTATGAGCTGCTTTGTACTATGACCCATGAGCTGCTTTGTACTATGAACTATTTACTATGCCAAAAACACACACAAATACAAAATTAAACTACATGACACCCAAACAGGCGGCTGAGTTTCTTAACCTGAGCCTGTCAACTATAAAGAATTACATCTATTCCGGCGCTCTGAAGTCGTACAAAACGCCGGGCGGCCATCACCGTATAAAAAAAGAGGATTTAGTCAAAATCCTAAATTAAGACAGGAGAGCAGTATGATGAGAAAACCTTTTGTATTTATAGCCTTTATAGTCTTTTGCGCCGCGCTCACGTCCTGCGCTATGCCCGGCATAAAGTCCGTCAAAAACCCCGAGCCCGGCACCATCTTTAGAGAGGCCGGATTTGAGCCGGCGGGCGATATCACAGAGGAATACAAGCTTGGCCCTGCCGATGCTATCGAGATACGTGTCTGGGGTTATGAGGACTTAAAGCAGGTTATTGCCATTCCCCCTAACGGAGTACCTACGGTTTATCCTATAGGTAAAGTTAAAGCATCCGACCTTACTCCCACAGAACTGCAGGAGAAGATTGCCGAGCGCCTGTCCAAGTTTGTCAAAGAGATTCCCTCTGTTACAGTTACCGTGCTGGAGTACAACTACTACCGCATTTACGTACTGGGAGCGGTAAACAAACCCGGGCTTTATCAATTTAAGGGCAGGATGACGGCGCTTGAAGCCATTGCCTTAGCCGGCAACTATGATGACCGCCGCGCCGCCTTAAGAAGGGTGCAGGTGGTCAGGGTTGACAAAGATGACCCAACGACAGCACAGGTAATTACGCTGAATATCAAGAGGCTTATCCAAAGCGGGGACGTTTCTCAGGACATAAAATTATATCCCAATGATATTGTCTTTGTACCTTCGTCCTTTGTGGCCAGTATTAATAAAGTTATTTCCGAAGTTATGCCTTCAATTCAGACTATCTTCTATGTGGATAGACTGCTAAACGATTAAAATTTAAGGAACCGCGTATTATGAACCAAAGGTTATTGGGCCCGGAAAAAGAGCGGGAGCAGGTCTCGACCTCAGATTACCTAAAGACCATCCATAGGATAGTTATCAGGCGCCTGCCGCTTATCCTCATCCTGATTGTTGGCTGTGCTTTGGCGGCATTTGTTACCTCAAAGATTATGAAGCCCGTTTACGAGGCATCTACCTCTCTCAGAATTCAAAAGCAGGCGGCTTTTCTGCAGGGGGGCGGCCAGCCGCTGGTAATGAGTAAAGAATCCCTTGAAGCGGAAGCGATGTGGATTAGGTCGCGGGCTATCTTGCAGGCGGTGATGAATGAACTGGGTATTGGCGCTGAAGCTAAATCCCAAAAAGAGTACTTAAAAGTTCTTGAGAAACTAAGAAGCAAGATTAAAGTAGAGGTAATAGAAGGTTCTGACGTCCTGAGAATAAGCGCTGTCTGGAATAGTCCGGTATTAGTTAAAGAAATAGTAAATACTCTATCCGATGTTTTCATAGAAAAGTACACGCTCTTTACCCGGGGCAAGGCAAAGGAGACGACCGGTTTTATTGAAGAACAGCTTGAAGTGGTAAAGTACAATCTCAAGCGCGCTCAGGACAAAGTAGCCCGCTTTCAGAAAGAAGAAAGTATTCTTTCTATCGATCAAAAGATTGCCAGTGTAAATTCTCAACTTACCCGGCTTGAGATAAAAGAAGCGGAGATTAAGATGGAGTTGGAGTTAGCCCGGATGAAAAGCCGGGATCTCGGGAACAACCTTAATTTATCCGAGGATGACCTTGAAGCTTTCAAGTCCAACTATTCAGCCATCTCGGCCAACAGTATTTTATCCAATGACCTCGTTCGCAGCTTCAGGATACGTATAGCCGAGATTGAGTCGGACATAGTCTCGCTCTCCACCCTCTATACTGACGAATACCCTTTGCTCATCCAAAAGAGGGAAGAGTTAAGAACTTCCAAAGAAAAACTCAACAAGACACTTTGCGATTTAGTTGGAGGCCTTGATATAGCCGACAAAGACCCGCTCTATCAGGATCAGCTGATTGAATTGGTCATCACCCAGATACAAGTTGATGACTTAGAGAAACAGGGTGAGTCTTTAGAGCTTCTGATTACCGATATGAATAAAAAGATTAACATTTTACCCGATAAGCAGATAGAGTATATCAATATGGTCAGGGACGCCAGTGTCAACGAACGGCTCTACAACCTCCTCTTAACTAAATTGCAGGAAGCGCGCATCAGAGAAAGGTCAAATGAATGGGACATCAGAGTTTTTGACCGCGCCCATCAGCCGCTTGAGCCCATCAAGCCCAGGCCCGTTGCCAACACAGTTTTCGGAGCTATCCTCGGCCTGCTTTTGGGGGTAGGGGTGTCTATGATGATAGAGTACTTCGATGATTCCTTCAGAACTATAAGCGACGTCGAAGAATACCTACAGCTCCCGGTTTTAGCCGCCATCCCAAAAATCAAACACCGGATTAAAGGGGTGGATAGGAAGAAAAAGTATTAACAGTATTTGATATTTTATTTTTATGTTCATAGCTCATAGCTCATAGTTCTTAGCTCTTAGTTCTTAGCTCTAAGCTCTTAGCTCTAAGCTCTTAGCTCTAAGCTCTTAGCTCTAAGCTCTTAGCTCTAAGCTCTTAGCTCTAAGCTCTTAGCTCTAAGCTC
>DAOVNW010000141.1 GCA_030630095.1 Candidatus Omnitrophota bacterium | reverse complement strand
CGTAGAGTAAATTCCACTTGGCCAAATAGTTGGTAAAGGTGTTATTATTGACATCGATGTGGAACTCGTCAGGGCCGATCACGTGATTAATCTCATACCGCGCTTTTTCTCTATTATAGCTAACGCGGCTGGCGTAAAAGCGGGCCGTCTCAAATATTATCTCCATGCCGTAGCGCAGTATAAAATCGTCATCGCCTGTCAGCAGGTGATACCTGTAAAAGGCGTAAGCTACGTCAGAAGAGATGTGGTGCTCATAGTTGTGCGTGTGTATCTTTATGATTGTGCCGTCAAGGTCTTTGGAATAACCGGGTGTAGTTTCAGCGCCGGTAGCCGCTGACTCCCAGGGAAATAGCGCCCCTTTATACCCATTAGCAGCCGCTCTTTTGCGCGCCTCCGGTATACTTTTATATCGGTAAAGAAGCAGTTTCTTCGCGATTTGCGGATTGGTCATTGTGAAAAATGGCAGAATAAAAATCTCCGTGTCCCAGAAAATATGTCCGCGATAACCTTCACCGCTTAAAGTTTTAGCCGCGATGCTTATATCCTTGCTCCACTTACCGGCTGAAATAAGAAGATGATAGATATTGAATCTCACAGCTTTTTGAATGTCCTTGTCGCCGCCAATTACAACATCCGACATCTTCCAAAGTTTACTCCAGGATTCGGAGTGTTTCAGGAAAAGCTTATCAAAACCGGCGCGATAGGCCTCTTTAACGCTTTCGGAAGATATAGCCTTCAGCTTTTTTCTGCTTATATGCCTTGAGGTATGAATTGTTACGTATTTAGTAAGGGTTACACTTTGGTTTTTCTTTAATTTAACCGATACCACCCGGGAGGGAGACAGTCTTTCCTTCTTATTTTTTTTTACCGAAAGCAGGCTTGAGTACGCTATCCATGTCTTATAAGTGTAACTTCGCACGCAAAGGTAATTAAAATGATTTTCAATATCAGCCTCAATTGCCCTGACGTGCCTTTTTTTACCTTCTAAAAGGCCGCCCCGGTTAGTCACTGAATCGTCAACGCACTCCTGTATCATAAGATGCACGGGCGCGCTCACAGCTTTTAACTTAATCTTCATTACCAGAAGATGCGGGTTGCTATAACTGGCAAACCTGGCAGATTCATAGCTGATTTTTCTGCCCCAGGCATCTTTAAACAGAGTCTTCCTGAGAAGTACGCCCTTTTGCATATTTAGCGCCCTGTGGTGCTTCAATACCTGCATCCTTTTTACGTCAAGCTTTTCTCCGTCTGAGGCTACCCTGAAATCAAGCGGATTGGGAAGGTTGATTAACTCCTCTACCTGAGCTACGCTTTTGTCATATACGCCCGCGATAAAAGTTCCGGGCACACAGCCTTCCGGCGCCTCCTCTAAAATACCCCGCAAGCCCATATAACCGTTGCCGATAGTAAAGATAGACTCGTTGATCTGCTGCCTTTTAGAGGAAAAATTCTTAGACTTTTTTTCAATCAGCCATTGGTTATCAGTTAAATATTTTTTTATCATTGGTCAATAACTATTTTTTCGATCATCTCTAATGAAATCTGGGAAAAGTTGTTTATGATAAGGTCGGCCTTGCTTAATAATTGCGGTTGATTGTGCCTGTCAACGCCGACACAGGCCATATTGCCGTTTTTCGCGGCCTCTACACCCTTTTCCGCGTCTTCAAAAACCACGCAGTCAAAAGAATTTAATTTCAGCAGTCTGGAGGCGTTAAGAAAAATTTCGGCATCGGGCTTGCCTTTATTAAAGCCATACCCGTCAACAACGGCGTCAAATATAGAGCTCAGGCCGGCCTTTCGCAAAATATCTTTACAGTTTTTGCTGGATGAAGCCACGGCAATCTTCAGCGCGTCTCTATCCAGACTGTTTAAAAACGCGAGAGTGTCTTCATAGACTTCAACCTTTTTAGTTGTAATTAAATCCGTAAAATATCCCTGCTTTTTATCCGCGGCCTCCTTTAATTTATCATCGGAGAAGTCAGTTAAGATAGCCCCTGTACCGGCCAATCTTGGTATGCCGTCAACCTTTTTTTTGTAATCTTCAAAATTAAACTCGACGCCGTAATCGGAAAACATCTTTTTCCAGGCTTCAAAGTGAAGCGGAACGGTGTTAACAATAACTCCGTCCATATCAAAAATCAAACCCTTTAACTCAGCCATCCGCTAACATCCTTTCATTACCTGTTGATAAACATCGAGTGTATCATCAACCATCTTTTCAATTGTAAAACTCCTTAGTACCATATCCCTTCCGTTATTACCCAATCTCCGCGCCGAGTCGGTATCTTTTAACAGCCTGATAATCCTGTCTGCCAAGTCATTGTGCTTTTTAACCTTAACAATGTACCCGTTAAGCCCATCCTGTATTATCTCCGGCATACCCCCCGTTTCAGTCACTACCATTGGAACCGAACTTGACAACGACTCAAGCATAGTAATCCCAAAAGGTTCGCATGCCGTGGAGGGATAAACTGAAACGGAAGCCAAATTATAGAACTTAGAGATAAGATTATGGGGTATCATATCAATATAAACGTTTTTCTCCAAATCGAGAGTTTTTATCAGGTGCAGCATATAGGCTATATCTTTTTGCTGAGTTGAATTCCAATCAATTATATTTTTTGTCCCGCACAAAATAAGCATAACTTCGGGCACTTGTTTTTTGACAATAGCTATAGCTTTAATGCTCGTGTCGCACCCCTTAGCCAAACCCATCCTGGCAGGGTGAAAAATTACCTTTTTCCCTTTAAATTGGGGGTACTTTTTAATCAGCGCCTGAGCGGAAGCCGGCTTAAAGCGTTCCGTATCTACGCCGTGATAGACAACGCTAATCCTGCTTTCTCTTATGCCTACGCTTTGGAGCTCCTCTTTAATGTAGTTGCTAACCGCGATGATATGGTTCCACTTGACAACTTCGTTTGTCAAGTCAAGAAAAAGGCCGTCATCCCAGACATTATGAGCGGTGAGGATTAAAGGTACTTGATTACTTCTGGCGTACTCATTTAACAGTTTGGCGTGCACCCGGCTGAAATAGTGCATATTGTGGGTGTGAATAAGGTCAGGTTTTATTTTATCAAGGTAACTAAACAGAAATTCACGCAGTTCGCCCTCCATAGCCTCAAATCCGCGCTGTAAAAGCCAGTTAAGTTCAAAATACGGAGTGCGGCAAACCTTCATACCTTCATAGTTTTCTTCGTGCTCAGCGCCTTCCGGAAGGCCCGTTAATAGATATACTTTGTGGCCTCTTTTTACAAGTTCAGGACCAAGCAGAGTAAGATGCGTTTCAACCCCCCCGATGGTTGGAGGAAACCCCCAATGCATCTGGACTATTTTTAATTTATTTTTCAAATTTGCCGCTTCCATAATTCCCCCCATGTACAACTTTTTTATAACCTGCTTTCAAAACAAAGATTACCCCATTTCCGCGTTTTTGTCAAGTAAGGATGCGATACATCGCGCCCTTGCTATCGAATATTTTCATCTCTTATGCCGCCTTTTAAT
>DAOVNW010000128.1 GCA_030630095.1 Candidatus Omnitrophota bacterium | reverse complement strand
TAGGTTGACAGAGGCTTCCGATTTGCCCAAGTATTACTTTGATATAAAAAAAGCCAAAAAGTCTATTGAGAAAGGTGATACTCCATATACACCCGCGGTCAATCTTGTGGTGGGCTTAGTTGAAGCCTTAAGGCTTATTAAAAATGAAGGCATTGAGAATGTGATAAGCAGGCACCGGCTCTTAGCCGAGGCGACAAGAGAAGCGGTTAAGGCTTTAGGCTTAGAGCTTTTGGCCCCCGAAAGCCCGTCTTGTGTTGTTACCGCGGTTAAATTACCCGAGGCAATTGATGGTGTAGAGCTGGTAAAAAAACTGCGAAGTAAATATGACGTCTGGGCGGCCGGAGGACAGGCGGATCTTAAAGGAAAAATTATTAGAATAGCTCATCTTGGATATATGAACTGCTTTGATACTATTGTCGGCATATCAGCTCTTGAAATGACATTAAGGGAAATGGGTTATAAGTTTGAACTTGGCGCCGGTGTTAAAAAAGCGGAAGAGATACTTGCCGGTTAATAAAATAAAGTGACGGAGACTATAAAATGATAAAGATATTAGTAAGCGACCCTCTCGCGAAAGAAGGCATTGAGATACTTAAACAAGTAAAAGGCTTTCAAGTAGATGAAAGGGCTAAGGTACCCCCAGAGGAACTTAAAAAGCTGATAAAAAAATATGACGCCATTATTATAAGATCCGGCACCAAGCTGACGAAAGACATAATCAAGCATGCCGATAACTTAAGAATTATCGGCCGGGCAGGAGTTGGCGTTGATAACGTTGATGTAACGGAGGCCAGCTTAAAAGGTATTGTGGTTATGAACGCGCCGGGCGGAAATACAGTATCTACGGCGGAACTTAGCTTTAGTCTGCTTTTGGCTCTTAGCAGAAACATTCCTCAGGCAAACGCGTCAATGAGGCAAAATCTGTGGGAGAGAAAGAAGTTTATGGGCAGTCAGGTATTTGGGAAGACTCTCGGTGTTATTGGAATGGGCCGTATAGGTACTGAAGTAGCTAAAAGAGCGGTTGCTTTTGGAATGAAGGTGATTGCTTTTGACCCATTTTTATCCGCCGAAAAGGCCAGAGAGTTAGAAGTAGAGATTGTCAGCAAAAATAAACTTTTCTCCTTAGCTGATTATATTACAGTCCATACTCCTTTAACAGATGATACCATGCATATGATCGGCGGGAAAGAGTTTGAAAAAATGAAAAAGGGAGTCAGGATTGTAAATTGTGCCAGGGGCGGTATCATTGACGAAAAGGCCCTTCTTGACGCCATAAAAAAAAGCAAGGTAGCCGGCGCGGCGCTTGATGTCTACGAAAAATCTCCGCCTATAGACAACCCTCTTGTCGGACTGGACTGCGTTGTGGCTACTCCTCATCTGGGCGCTTCCACCGAAGAGGCGCAGGTAAGTGTGGCAATTGATATGGCCAGGCAAATGAAAGACGCTTTGCTGGGAAAAGGATACAGGAACGCGGTTAATCTTCCGTCGGTCGATGCCGAGACACTTGAAATTATAAAGCCCTATATTAACCTGGCAGAGAAGTTGGGCAGTTTCCAGAGCCAGATACTTGAAGGGCGTGTAAAGCAGGTTAATATAAAATATACGGGAGATATTTGCAAATATCCCGTTTCTCCTATTACAATAGGCTTGATTAAAGGTATGCTCTCTTCAATTTTGGAAGATGACGTAAATAATGTTAATGCTCAGGCTATCGCTAAGGAGCGCGGCATTAAGATTGTTGAGAGTAAGCAGGAAGAAGCGGAAGAGTTCAATAATCTTATTGATGTGGAAGTAATAACCGATAAGGGTAAGTGTGAGATAGCGGGCACGTTATCCACAAAGCAGGATCCGAGAATTGTCAAAGTAAATGATTATTATGTTGACGCGGTTCCATCGGGCTATATGATGATTACCAGGCATAAAGACACGGCCGGCATATTAGGGCTGATAGGTACAATTTTAGGAAAGAATAAAATTAATATCGCGGCGATGGCCTTAGGAAGAAAGAAAAAGGGCGGCGAAGCGATAACTGTTATAAATATTGATACTACCGTTAAAGAAAAGGTTCTTAAAGAGATAAAAAACGCGAAAAACATTAGAGACGTAAAGGTAATAAAACTTTAAATCTCTTTTTTAACTGAGAGGAAATGATTATGGCCAAGAAAAAAAGCAAGATTTACATTATTGATGTTACCAACCGCGACGGTGTTCAGACCTCAAGGCTGGGCCTAGCGAAGCTTGAGAAAACCATACTTAACTTATATTTAAACGAGATGGGAATTTATCAAAGCGAGTTTGGTTTTCCGGTAACGAATCACGAGACTAATTATATAAATGCCAACGTTGAGTTAGCAAAAAAAGGGGTGCTGGCGCCAATGGTCTTAAGCGGTTGGACCAGGGCCATACCGGAGGATATTGAAAACGCCGTTAGCTTGACCAAGGTAGAACATCTTAATATTTCTATCTCGACTTCAGACCAGATGATAAAGGGAAAGTTTGGCGGCAAAAAGACGAAGAAAGATGTTTTGAAATTGATGGTTTCCGCCTTAAAGATGGCCAGGAAGAAGGGACTCAAAACAGTGGGTGTTAACGCGGAAGATGCTTCAAGGACGGATATGGACTATCTTGTCGCGTTTGCTCTGGCGGCCCGCGATAATGGCGCTGACAGGATAAGATATTGTGATACGCTGGGTTATGATAACCCTATCTCCATTTACTCGAGAATTTCCGAACTGGCGGAAAGGGTGGGGCTGCCGGTTGAAATTCACTGCCACAATGATTTAGGAATGGTGGTAGGCAATTCGGTTATCGGGGCTGTAGCGGCGGTAGAAAAGGGGGTTGACGCTTACATAAATACCACAGTTAACGGCTTGGGAGAAAGGGCCGGTAACGCGGATCTGGTATCCGTCATTTTGGCTTTGAAATTCTCGAAAGATTTGAGTGAAAGAAAACTTCTTGACAGTAGAATTAAACTGTCTGTAGCATGGAAGCTTGCCAAGTACGCCGCCTATGCCTTTGGGGTTCCCATTGCTATAAAGCAGCCCGGCGTGGGAGCTAACGCCTTTGCTCATGAATCGGGGATACACGCGGACGGCGCCTTAAAGGACAGGCGTAACTATGAGCTTTACGACTATGAAGAGTTAGGCCGCGGCGAACCGGAGATAATTGATACAGGGCGCAAAATTACGGCCGGCGAGTATAGCGGCATCAAGGGGTTCAGAAACGTTTATTCAAAGCTTGAGATAAAGTTTAAGGATGACAATGAAGCGCGTGAGGTGTTGGAGCTGGTCAGGTATGCTAATGTTCAGACGCAGAAGCCTTTGGTTGAGGTTGAGCTGAGATTTATTGCCAGGTATCCGAAGATAGCTAAAACAATTTTGACGACAACGCCTTAATCTGATGTTATAAAGCCGGTAAGTCCGCTTGACGAAAAATTGGCTTGAATAATTTAGGCGCATACTGTAATATATGGATTAAAGAAAAATTAATAGACTCCTTGCTTAAGCTTCGGAGTTAACATAAATAAGGAAGTTCCGTCTCGAAAGATGTTGTAAAATTCTTTTCAATAATTTTACAACTCTCGGCGGAATTAATTCGCAAAAATAATTTATGTCATCCTTCGGATGTCATAAATTATGTGCTCATTAAGGAGGGGAAATGATATATAAAATTATTAGGGTTTCTCTGATTTTTTTATGTTTGGCGCTGCCGGCGGCCGAGGCCGCGGCAAGAACTTCTGTCCTTGAAGATGTTTTAGTCAAACAACTTGAAGATAGAACGGAAATTACCTTTAAATTTAACCAGCCGACCACCATGGTTTTTTATACCATTGGCAACCCGCCCCAGATTATTGCCGACATCATCGGCAATGCTTTTACGCAGTCCGATAAAGTTCGAACAGTTATTATG
>DAOVNW010000025.1 GCA_030630095.1 Candidatus Omnitrophota bacterium | reverse complement strand
CTTTTTAATTTTTTCCAGGGCGGCTTCTTTTTTCGCCTCAGCAATCACCCTCTTCTTTAAAACCACAAGCCCCGCCTGCGCTCCGTCAATAAAGTTAAGGTTCTTGCGCATAGACTCCAACTCAGCTTCCTTCCGCTGAATATCCCGCGCCAGCCGGTTCGCGTCACTCTTATGCACGGCAATTTCACCATCTATCATAACCACCGTATCCGCCGCCTCCACCACCCCACAAAAAACACACACCACCAAAACAACAATCAAAAATACTTTCTTCATCCTTCCTCTCCTTTTTCTATTAACTGTTTTTTCTTTTTTGACACTGTAAAACACCGCATATATCCGGTAAAAGGAATTGTGTACACCCCAACAACGGCTATAAAATTACAATTTTTTATTCTTTTTGGGATTTCATAGGATAATGTTAGTATAAGTCCTCCTTTTTTACATATCCTTTCAGCTTCTTTGGTATAGGTATTTATTCCATGATAATGCTTTTCAGTCTTATAGTAATCTTGAGCTAATATTTTTGTATAGGGTGGGTCTATTATTACCCAGTCAACGCTTTCGGATTTAAGGGATGTGCTTTTGGCATCTTCACAATGCGTAGGATTACATTCTTTCCTAATATCCACCCTGACGGCCGCCATATCATCAACCAACCCAGAGCATAGATAACAACGAGTTTGCCCACACCAGCCCATTACTTGCACCCAATTTAAAAAACCATAAGGAAAAGCTCCTTTTATTTTTGCTCCCTTGGCCACCCCAAAGCATTTGGTTGTTCTGTAAATTTTATCTAATTTCATACCTTACCCCCTATTCCTACGCCGTGACAACTTAGCCTGTTTATTCCGCTTTCTCTGCTTCTTAACTTTTTTGCTTTGGGCTTTCTTCGTCATCTACACACCACCTCCGCGTAAATCTTGTTATAAACCAAATTCCTATGCTTCTTAGGCAGCGGCCTTTTAAGCGCCGCAAATCCTACGTTCCACACCTGGATCACCTTTGCCCGGCTATATATTCCCTTGCGCTTTAACAGCCTGATGATCCTCCGAACATGCCAGCGCGCTATTTTTTCATTAATACTGCCGGTAAGCAGGTCCGTGTGCTTATATGCTGCTCCATTAGCCCGATTATAATCTATGACAACAGCCGCGCAAATATGATAAGCGTCCAGGCTCTTACCTCCGTCACCACTCAAAAACTTACCCCCAGAACTCTCCGCCCGGGAAATCACACACAGCAAATCGTCAACCTCTCCAGCATAACTCAAATTTGTTAAAAGAATTAAAATCGCGCAAGCTACAATAATCCAAAACAACTTAATCAAAACCTCTTTCGCTTCTTTTCTATTTAGCATTTCTAAGCATCCCCTCCCTGATTTTCCTAATCACCCACAAAATCGGCGCTATTACCAACAGCGGTAAACTTAATAATTCAACGTTAACCCTGTCCATCTTAAACATCTCCGCACCTCCTTAAAAATTAATCCCACAAACTCCGCTCCAAAAGCTTAATAATATCCTTCCGGCCGTTAAACTTAGAAAAGTTGCGCCATACCTCACGGCGTTTCTGCCTTGAATAACCCGCCTGCTTCATCATCTGCTCCACCGCCCCCAAAATCCGCACAGTGGTCTTCAGCATCTTGCGTAATCGCCGCTTCTTATACCAGGCAATAATTCTTTTCACGCGCGTCTCCCCAAATCCCGGCTCATCGCCTGATTCATTAGTGCACCCAGCCGCGACGGTTCTTTCTTAAACTTCCGATGTTCTTGTATATTAATATTCGCGTAGAAATCGCCGGACTCGCTTTTTACCACATGCTTAAACCATGCCCAGCCATTTGCTATCCTACCGTTACTCTGAAGATATCGCTTACAGGCCTTTATCATAATTGCAGGCGGCGGGTAATATCCGACTTCACTTTTTACGCTTTGCTGAAGCGCGTATATCCTCACTCCGGCATTAGCAACCATTGCTAATAATTCGGTTAATTCGCTTAACTGTTTTTCGGTAGGTTTAGGATATGGAAAGTTATCCACAGGTTTGATTGGTTTCTTAGAAGCATCGGGCTTTGCCCGATTTGCCTTACTCTTAGTTTCCTTACTCTTAGTTTCCTTACTACTTGATGTAAACGTGGTTAATATGTGATGTAAACGTCGTTTATAGGTGATGTTAACAGGGTTTATATCACTTATGAGTTTATCCACAGCCTCTACTGTTAGAGAAATCCATTCTTTCTTATCCAGCAGCCAGTATCTATTGCACGTCATTTTGCCCACACGGCGCTTTTTAATTATATTTAATGTCTCCAATGTCCAAATGGCTCCATGAACCATCGGAATGCTGATATTGAGCTCCTCGGCTATTTTGCCTATTGACGGCCAGGACTTCTGCTCTTTATTGGAGTGCCGGCATAAGGAAAGATATACGCCCAAAGAATATATGCCGATATACTTCGCGTATGAATCAATCGTCTCGTTGTCCACATAAAACCTGCTCTTTGCCCGCAGGTCCCTTACCTCAAAGTTATCCCTACGTTCGACTCTTTCCCCCTAAATATTTTTTATTACATTCTTTGCCCGGATCACAGCAAACAATCAGATGCGAGATCTTGGATGCCCGCGAAAAAGTCGCCTCTCCTCCCAAAACCACATCCTTCTTGTCAACTATCAGCCGGCACATAAAGCACGTCCCTGCCCGGGCCTTCTCTCTGGCGATATTGACATACTGCATCTGCTTAGCCCTTGGCATCCTCTCAAAGGCTATTATCTCCGGACGAAACTCCATATTTTTTGACGCTGTTGAATTCGTCTCCTGCTCAAAATCCTTGCGCGACATACGATATGGCCCCTTCTGCTGTATTACCTGCATTAGATTTCTCTCCGGATAGATAAACTCGCGATATCTACACCCTTCACCGTCTTGAAATTATTGCTGGCGAAAATCCCCCGGTTAATAATCACCCTGATCTTAGCGTCCAGGACATCAAGAAACTCCCGGGAAGTCCGCTTATTATGATCCTTCAAATATTGCTTAATCTGCTTTTGATTGACTAACATTCCTCAGTCCACTCCCCCGTATACAGCCACCACAAAATCTTATTCCTATCCTGGATATATTGCTCCATATCACTCACCTTCTTCCGGCTCCCGTAGTATTCCAGGACAAGTGTCCTTTATCACACTGGCAATAGCGATAACCAGCATTAACAGAAAACTACCGCTCAAAATAACCCATCCCAACGCACCCATCGCAATACCTCCTTCTCTTTATTTAAACTCGCTTCTCTTAACGCAATTATTGTATTCTCTTCTAAAGTTCCAGTTAAATATCTTATCTAAGAATAAAATATTAAAGGCCCATATTGTTGCGGCAATAGGAGTTAAAATTATAGTTAATGTTCTGATGCTCATTTCACAATGCCCCCTTCTCTTTATTTCACCATAGCTCCAGCATTCTATTTATCTCACTTCTCTTAAATCGCAAACTGGCTTTACCCCCTTTTTTACCGTTCAGCCGAATCGGATTGATTTTATATTTTTCCTTCCACTCAACCCAGTTGCGCCAGATAGTCCCCTGAGAGCACGCCAGATACGCCGCCAAACTCTTCACCGAAAAATAACCAGGCTCCCGAACTCTTACTTCTCTCATTATTTCGACCTCTCAATCTCTTCCTGGGCCACGCGGGTTTTTTGCAAGCCTTCCTCCACCTTTTCCTTCAGTTCGCCGCGCGTCATGTTGCTGTCTAAATCGTGATAGCTCAATTGATACAGCACCATCTGAATACTTAAAACACACTCGATAGCGATTAACTTAGAAGATTTTCTACCGCTCCCTTTTCCGCCCATCACGCCCCCTCCGCTTTCTAACTATCTTTTGATTCAACACTACGGTCACAAAAGAATAAGTCGCCAACATCAAGCCCGGTTAAAAAACAAAGCTTTTTCATCATCTGCTTTGACGGCTCCTGCTCACCATTTAAAACCAGTGAAATTAATGAATCACTGTAATTCAATTCTTTGGCTAATCGAGTATTGTCCCACTCCCTAAGTTCCAACCAGCCCTTCAACTTATTTGTAACCTTCAACATCCCGTTCATCTGATTAACTCCTTTTTCACATATAGTTTGTAATAACAAAGCAAAAAAAAATTCATTTCCCTTCAGGTGCTTGAAATATTAACATATAATTTGTATTTTGTCAAGGGCACTTTTACATATTTTTACATTTAGCTTGTATCTCTATGTTTAGTCAACAGTTACAAGAATAAAAAAATTGACTTTTTACAAATAATATGATACTATTTCTATAAAATTAACTTTTTCTCCACAAAGAAAAAAACCGTAGTATAATTAAATTATTATGACTATAGGCCATCGAATAAAACAATTAAGAGAATATCAAGGGTTAAGCCAAACAGAATTAGCTCAAAAAATTGGCGCAAAACACCCCTCCACCGTTTCCAATTGGGAGCAAAGCAAGGGAGAGCCTAACTCCGTTTTACGCAAAAAGCTCTGTGGAATTTTTGGCATAACCGAAGCCGAGCTTTTCACAAACCAGTCATCCATAAAAGAACCGGAAGCTCCATACATCACCTCTGAGATACGAGAAGCCCTGCAGGATCCCATAGCCCTGCAGGCATTACTCGTCACCTATAAAAACACGCAGGAAATTAAAGAAACTATTAAAGCTCTTCTCGAAACTATGCCAAATCTCTCTCCGGAAAAAAGAGAAGCAATATTAGCACTGTGTAAATAATGAAGGGAGTGTTGTGCTGTTTTGGCCAGGCTTAAAAAAGTAAGCTGTTTTGGCTGAGGTAAAAAAACAGGGCTGCTTTGGCAACAAAATAAAAGGAGATTAATATGCCACGAATTTCTATAGACAAAAATGTTAAACGTGCTATTTTGGATGCACGGCGCATGATTCAGGAATCAGAAAAAGCTGATTGCAATGAAGCAGAAACCCGCCGGCGAATAGAAAGAATATTTGAATCTTTAATGGGCTATGATGCCTTTAAGCATTTATCACGGGAAAGAGCTATTAGAGGAGCTGGCGAAACAGAACATGTTGATTTTTCAATACAAACCGAAGAAGGCGAAGAAGCTAAGCCAGTTATAATGATTGAAATAAAGCGTGTAAATGTTGACTTATCCACAAAACACCTTAGGCAAATTTCATCTTACGCGATAAATGCCGGATGCGAATGGATATTGCTAACAAATAGTAAGGAATGGAAACTGTATCATGTTTCATTTGGAAAACCGCCGGTAACTAAACTTATACACGCTTGGAATTTAACTGATGATGATATTCCTCTACTCGCTCAAAGATTCAACCTTATTTCTTTAAAAAGCGTAAAAAAGGGAGCCCTTGCTGAACTCTGGCAAAAAACAAACGTGCTTCATCCTCGCAGTTTATTGCAAGCCATATTATCAGAAGATTCTATAAAAATGCTTAGAAAAGAATTGCGCAAAAATTCCGGCATATCCCTTTCTCCTGAAGATATTGTTTCAGGTATACGCCCCCTACTCAATGAAACGGCATTGACAGAATTAGGAAATGTCAAATTATCACTATCAGAGGGAAAAACAAGGACCAAAAAACGAAAGAAAAAAGAACCATCTGCAGAATTAACTCCACCCCCACCAATTGAGATAGCTGAAGAAAACAAGGATGTAAAATAATAATGATAAAAAAATGCCGCTTTTGCGCGGAAGATATCCAGGAAGAAGCCGTTAAGTGTAAACACTGCGGCGAATTCCTAAACAAAGATAACGGCTCCGATAAATTAGCTGCGCCCCGCACTCACCGACGAGGCACTGTCGAATGCCCCTACTGCCATCAGATAATTACACCCAAAGCTAAAGGCATCACAGTCGAAAGCCTTATAGTTACCGTTGTCCTGCTGTTCCTTTTTATCATCCCCGGAATTATATACATGGTTTGGGAAAGCAACAAAAAACAATGTCCTAATTGCAAGATGATCCTTTAATAATATGGCCTCAATCTTTAAGCGTGGTAATATCTACTGGATAAAGTTTTACCAGGGCGGCAGAGCCTATCAAAAAAGCCTCAAAACTCCTGATAAAAAAGTGGCCGCCTACTATAAAAATCAGAAAGAAATAGAGCTCGCTGAGCGGCGCTCTCCCCTCCCCTCAGGCAAAAAGGAAGCCCTTGACTGCCTCAATGAATACCAGGAGTCAAACATCCACACCAAAAGCAAAAACTTCCTAAGCCTGCAGGCGGGCCGGATACGGCACTTCCTTGATTACAGCAGGATAAAATATCTGCACGATATAAAGCCCCGCGCCATAGAAGGCTACATAAAGCATAGACTGGACAGCGGCCTATCTCCGGCAACGGCCAATCATATAATAACCAATATTCAGACCTGGCTCAATTGGGCAATCAGGCAGGGATTTATCCTGGACAATCCAGCTTCTAAAGTCAATAAATACAAAGTCGCGAAGAACCCGCCAAGATTTTTAAGCGAGGACGAAATAAGCAGACTGCTTGAAGCTTCCCGGGACACACCCTACTACCCGGCCATTATCACCATCCTTTACACAGGAGTAAGGATCAGAGAACTGCTTAGCTTAGAATGGCAGGATTTCGACTGGCAGAGAAAGGTTTTAACAGTAAAGAATAAAGATAGCTTCACCACAAAATCAAAAAAATTCAGAGTCATCCCACTAAGCAGCAAACTAATAGAAGCCCTAAAACCATACCGCAAAAAAGACGGCCATTGCTTCTTTTCCGGAACATCAAGAGCCTGGCCGCTAAGAAAATCATTCAAAACAATTCAGAAAAAAGCCGAATTAAAAAAAGCGGGATGGCACGTCCTCCGCCACACATTCGCCAGCCGGCTGGTACAGAACGGCGTCTCCATATACAAAGTTTCCAAATGGCTCGGCCACGCCAACGTAACCACAACCATGATCTACGCCCACCTGGTCCCCGCCAAAGACGACGATATCAACAGAATTTAGCCGCAATTTCAGCCACACACCAAACCAAAAAAGACGCAACCGCAATAAGTTACGTCTTTCTATAAAATCTTAGGAAACCTGTGCTCTATCCATCTGAGCTATTGGGGCAGTTTCTAAGCTTTCCTTTTTTGCCTGATATTCTTTTTCATTAAAGAAGACTGCTTTTTTCTGTTTGCTTGTTTCGCGGACTTCTTTTGTAATAAACCCTTAAGGTTTTTTTTGGACACCCTTAGGTTGACTTTTACTTTTTTCTTCTTCTGTGATTTTTCGTGTTTATCTAAATCAATCCCCTCCTGGGCGGCCAGGTAAAGTTTTAGCTTTTTCATAGCGGCGCCCTCTATCTGCCTCACCCTCTCCCTGGTAATACCAAACCTTTTTGCCGTCTCACCCAGCGTATAGCTCTGCCCGTCCTTCAAGCCAAAGCGCAGGTTTAATATTTCCTTCTCTCTCTCTGATATAAGATTAAGCAAAGCGCTCACTCTTTCCTTCTGCAACAATTTAGATAACTCATCAGTAGGAGATAAAATGTTCTCATCCTCAATTAAGTCCATAAACTGTCCGGAGCCGTCTTCACCGATGGGGGCATCCAGAGAACTGGCCTTAGACGCGATTTCATTTATCTGCTTAACCTTTTCCATACTCGTCTTCATAGCTTTGGCCACCTCCCTGAGGTTGGGAGCCCGGCCTAATTTATGAGCTAACTGCTCCGTAACTTTTCGCCAGCGGGTTATAATCTCGGCCATATAAACGGGAATTCTGATTGTCTTGCCCTGATTGGCAATAGCCCTGGTTATATACTGCTTTATCCACCAGGACGCGTAGGTGCTAAACCTGTACCCTTTCTTCGGTTCAAACTTAACCACCGCCTTCATCAACCCAAGATTTCCCTCTTCTATCAGGTCAGAGATGCCGACTCCAAAATATTTGTACCTCTTGGCAATATTGATGACCAGGCGGAGGTTTGAGCGTATCATCTCAGTGCGCGCCTCTTTATCCCCTCTCTTTATACGCCTGGCAAGTTTTTGTTCTTTTTCGGGCGTTAAAAGAGGAATGTCTTTTATGTCTTTTAAATAGAGTTTGATAATATCCATAAAATTATCCGATTACCTCTTTAGTGAAGCCTGAGCCGCGGCCAGCCTGGCGATAGGCACCCTGTAAGGAGAACAACTCACGTAATTTAATCCCGCGGCATTACAGAAGTCAATGCTCCTGGGCTCTCCCCCATGCTCACCGCAGATACCGATTTTAATTTTTTTATTTGTTTTTCTGCCTAAATTGACGGCAATTTCAACCAGCTTGCCTACACCCGCGGTATCAAGCACCTCAAAGGGATCGTAATCGTAGATACCCATTGAGACATAATCAGGCAAAAATTTACCGGCATCATCCCTTGAAAAACCACAGCCCATCTGCGTAAGATCGTTTGTTCCAAAGGAAAAGAAGTCAGCATATTCAGCCACTTCATCAGCGGTAACCGCGGCCCGCGGAACCTCTATCATCGTACCAATTAAATAATCAACCTTGCTCTTCTTCTCTTTAAAAACCTCGTCAATTACCTTCTCGGCCCTCTCTCTCGCTATTTTAAGCTCCATATAATTACCTACCAGAGGAATCATTATTTCAGGCCGCACCTTCATCCCCGCCTTCCTAACTACTATAGCGGCTTCAATAATCGCCCTTACCTGCATCTCCGATATCTCAGGATAGATAAGGCCAAGGCGGCAGCCTCTATGCCCCAGCATAGGATTAAATTCCTTTAAGGACTCAATCTTTTGCTTTATTTTCATTACGGATATATCCATCACCTTTGACATTTCTTTCTGCCCGGCGGCGTCATGCGGCAAAAACTCATGAAGCGGGGGATCAAGCAGCCTGATAGTACAGGGCATGCCCTTTAAAGCCTTAAATATACCGGTAAAATCCTTTCTTTGCATGGGGAGGAGTTTTTTAAGCGCCTTTTTTCTTCCAGCTTCATCATCGGCCAATATCATCTCCCTAAAGGCGATAATACGCTTTCCCTCAAAGAACATATGCTCCGTCCTGCACAGGCCGATACCTTCCGCGCCAAAATTAACGGCAATCCCCGCGTCGAAAGGCGTATCAGCATTTGCCCTAACCCCAAGCTTTCTGTGCTTATCAGCCCATTTCATTATTGTTGAAAAGTCATCGGAAAGCGAAGACTTCACAGTAGCTATCTTTCCCTCATAGACATTCCCCATTGAACCGTTAAGCGAAACCCAATCACCTTCCTTAATAGTTACTGAACCCGCTTTAAACCTTTTAGCCTTGTAATCAATATTTATTTCACCGGCGCCGGCTACACAGCAAACACCCATTCCGCGGGCAACCACCGCCGCGTGAGAAGTCATTCCGCCGCGCGAAGTAAGAATGCCTTTAGCCACATCCATACCGCCGATATCTTCAGGCGAGGTTTCAATTCTGCATAAAATAATGTCCTCTTTGCGTCCCGCCCACTCCTCAGCCTTTT
>DAOVNW010000155.1 GCA_030630095.1 Candidatus Omnitrophota bacterium | reverse complement strand
GCCATACCGATGCCGGAGTATCTTGAGTCATTTACCGTACCTCTAAAAAATATGGCGAGCAAAGTTTCAACCGACATTATGCAGGTGCTTGGTTTTAATGTAATACGCGAAGGTAATATTATTTTTCTTCCTAATTATACGCTGGAAGTAGCAACGGCCTGCAGTGGAATGAAGTCGCTGGTGCTGGTGACGGCGGTAGGCGCTATATACGCTTATCTTACCCAGCGGACAATCGGAAGAAAGTGGCTGCTTTTCGCGTGTTCCGTGCCCATAGCCGTTTTGGCGAATATCGCGCGCATAGTAATGGTGGCTATGCTGGCCTCATTCTACGGAGAGAAACTGGCCTTTGACTTTGTACATGACTTTTCCGGCATCTTTGTCTTTATCGTGGCGGGTGCTCTTTTGGCTGTTACAGGAGTGATGATAGAGTGGATAGCAAAAAAACGGGTTGGTTGATAATTATTATTTTGCTGGCCGTGATTGGTTTAACTAAATCAGGCGTGTTAGCCGGCCGGGATAATTTTTTGAGAAAAAAACTTTCTGAACTGCCTTATGAACTGGACGGCTGGCGCGGTGAGGATATGAAGTATCCTGACTGGTTGGAAGAGTCCTTAAAGGCCGAGGAGTTCATTATTAGGGGTTACGAAAATACCAAGGGGCAAAAGGTAAAGCTCTATGCCGGCTTTTTTTCATCAAGAAAAGGCACCTCCACCCATAACCCGGACGTCTGTTATCCGGCGCAGGGCTGGAAGATTGAAGAAAAAGCGGCGGTTAATCTGAAGATTGACGGGCAAAACTACCGCCTGGCTAAAAGAGTATTAACCAAAGGGCTGGATGAGAAGGTTATTATTTTTTGGTATCAGGCAGGCAATAAGACTTATGGCCATAAATTACTGCATCAGTTGGTTGTCATTAAGGATGCCGTGATAAAAAATAGTATGAAGGCAAGCATTGTCAGGATTTCTGTAACTCAGGACTGCTCTTTGGACGAGGCTCTTGAGATTGAAAAAGAGTTTTCGCGCGTAATTATTCCCGTATTGGCGGACTATTTACCTTAAAGGACATATATGGCAAAGAAAATTTCAATTATAGTAATTATACTTTTACTGCTTTTGTCGGGCTCGACGGCTTTTGCCAAGAGCGGGATAGAGTGGGTTTTTGGCATTGAGAAGGCGAAAATTCTGGCTGATGAGAGCGGCAAAAAAATGATGGTCTTTGCCGGGACAGAGTGGGACGATTTATCCCGCTTGTTGTTAGAGGGCCCCCTTCAGAATAAAGAGGTTGTTAGGCTCTCGAAGAAGTTTGTCTGCCTGCGGGTGTCTATGGCTAATAAAACTTTTTTAAAAGAAATTGAGGTCAAACAGTTTCCTTCCGTTGTGTTTTTGGAGACGAATGCCGAAGGCCTGTCCGAGGTAGACCGGATTACCGGCCTGGAAGAGAGCGGCTTTATCGCGCGGACGATGAAGAACGTTATCAGTGGGAAAAATACCATTTCCAGCCTGAAAAAGATGACAGAGGACGGCTCTCTTACTGCCCTCCCCAAAGATAAGCAGATAGATGCCCTCACAATTTTGGCTAAGGCGATGTCAAAACGGGTAAAACTTTATGAGGCAAAAAAATATTATACCCGGCTTCAGGCCATTGACGATGAGAATAAAGAGAGTTATCAGCAAAAGATAAATTATATAAGGGCGCTGATATATATCGCGCAAAAAAAAACCGGCGATGCTATTTTAATTCTGGAGAAGCTGGAAGGCGCTGATGTGTGCTTTGAACTTATCAAGTGCCGAATGGCGGATAACGAGGCCCTCAAAGTTCTGGCCTTGATTGACAAATTTATGGACACCTATCCCGAAGATGAGCGGGTGTCCTTTTTAACGGAGTCAGCGGCCGGATATTACTTCAAGGCGGGGCGTTTTAAAAAAGGGCTGGATCTTTATATTAACTTATTAACGCTCTATCCGGATACCTCCTATGCCAGGCGCGCCCGGAGCATAATTGATACATTATTGGCCTGGCCTCCCAGGCGCCAAGAGCTTTTTTTGCGGAGGGAGAGAGAGAAGTTTGTAATTATAGCGCCTGACATAAAGACCTATCTTTACCATATATCTTTGTGGACGGATAAAAAGATATATCCGGTTCTGATAGAAGGGTCGCGTCTAAATGACAAATTTATAGAGGCTTATAAACCGGCGGAGGTTAGGAGGGTTGAGTCGGTTATACTGCCGGGCGCGGTTGATGAAAGAATGCTCTATCGAGCGCTTTACACCAGCTGGACAGACGATGATCTACTGACAGCCATCACAAAAAATTACGGTAAGAAAGATATTAGGAACTATTTTGAGAAGAAAAATTATATACCATTAGGTATTGTCTTAACCGATATGAAGAGCGGAGAGATGGCCGGCGGCCTGGCGCTCGCTTCAGCCAGAACGCAGGCGCTTGACTTCTTGCCTTATACCGAGAAGAATAAAAGAGTGGTTGGTATGGTAAAGATGAGTTCTTTAAAAGACAAGGTAAACAAAATTATAAAAGGCTGGGACTATCCTTATGAAGGGTTTTTGGACGGGATAGACTATATTACTATTGCCGGTGATTTTCCGTATGCCTATGACTACCATCAGACTACCAGCCCCGGGCGTTATGCCGTAGATGACCTTCTTGGAAGAGATAAAGATAACAACCGCTATGCCTATGTCGGCAGGCTGGTGGGCGGCTGGAATGAGTCTGTCTATCAGGCAATGTGCAGTCTATTTTTACAGCCGAAAAACGCGCTCTTTTTTAACTCTTACGCGAATAACGGAACCTGGCGCGATTACAGGACGGATACGGCCAGCCGCCTTCTCTCAAATGTGTTTGAGGTGACCAACATCGATAATGACAAAGCAACCTTAAAGAGGTGGAAGATTTTGACAGAATCAGAGGGCAATGTGTATAATTTAATTTTTATGAATTCATCGGGCGGCGCCAGGGATTGGAACTTATCGGGAAGCCGGGGCAAGGTTGAAGACATACCGGAGTCTGTGCCGGCTGTTGTTTTATATACGCACTCAACCTCGGCGGCCAATCCTTATGATGAAAATACTATCTGCGGACAGTGGCTGAAAAACGGCGCCTATATCTATTTTGGGTCGGTTAACGAGCCTTATGTTCAGGCATTTAAGACGCCCAATGAAATTGTCGGTGATTTACTATTCGGCCGGACATTTTCCCGCGGCCTGCGGAAAAACTCG
>DAOVNW010000180.1 GCA_030630095.1 Candidatus Omnitrophota bacterium | reverse complement strand
GCGCAGGACAAGTCTGCTACCCGGGCAGGACAATAAACGGTATAAAGCAGACAAGATAGTCAGTCATTTGGCCATTGTGTTAGACGATGTAGTTTATTCGGCGCCGACGATGAGGGAAAAGGTAGGCGGAAAGCCGACTATTAGCGGCAGCTTTACAAAAAGTGAAGTAGAGGATTTATCCGTTATTCTGCGCGCCGGCTCTTTGCCGGCTCCAATTGAGATAGAGCAGGAGAGCACCATCGGTCCCAGCCTTGGACGGGACTCTATAAAAAAGGGTGTTACCGCGGCCATTACCGGCGGCATTTTGGTTTTAGGTTTTATGGCCGTTTATTACCTTTCTGCCGGGCTTATTGCTAACTTCGCCCTCTGCCTCAATATTGTTATAATTATGGGCGCCCTTTCATTATTTGACGCTACTCTGACCCTGCCGGGCATTGCCGGTATAATTCTGACCATTGGTATGGCGGTAGACGCCAACGTTCTCATCTTTGAACGCGTTAGGGAGGAGATGAAGGCCCGTAAAAGCATTCGTCCCGCGATACAAGCCGGCTACCATAAAGTATTTTCGACCATCATGGATGCCAACCTGACAACTCTAATTACCGCCTATATCCTGTACAAAATCGGCACCGGCCCCATTAAGGGTTTCGGGCTTACGCTTATGTTTGGTATTATTGCCAGTATGTTTACCGCTCTGGTGGTTACGCGTTTAATATTTGACACCCTGACCATAAAAACCAGGTTTTTGAAGAAATTGCCGATGCTTGAGATTTTAGACAAGCCCAACTTTAACTTTATAGGTAAAAGGAAGATTGCCTATGTGGTGTCGGCGCTTGTTATTATTACCGGCATGTCTGTTTTTGCCGCGAAAGGAAAGGATAACTTTGGTATTGACTTTATGGGCGGGACTATCCAACAGGTACGTTTTGAAGAAAAACCTGAAATAGACACTATTAGAAAATCATTAAAGGACGTAGGCCTGGAAAAAGCCTCAATTCAGTCCTTTGAGGAAACCAATGAGGTGCTTATTCGCGTAGAAGGCCAAAGGTCGTCTCAAATTGAAGAAGCCTTAAAAACCGTCTATAAGGATGGCGCTGTAAAAGTGCTTCGGGTAGAAGAGATAGGCCCCACCATAGGAAGGGAACTCCGCTACAAAGCTATATTGGCTATTTTGCTGGCTATGATTGCTGTCTGCGTCTATGTAACCTTCAGGTTTGAATTTAAATTCGGTATCTGCGCCATAATCGCGCTTTTACACGATGTATTAGTGACGCTGGGCATTTTCTGTATATTGGGCAGAGAGTTGTCGTTGCCCATTATAGCGGCTATCTTAACTATTATAGGTTACTCCTTGAATGACACCATAGTTGTTTTTGACAGAATCAGAGAAGACCTGCGTCTGCCGGGCAAGACAACATTCAAAGGTATCGTCAACAGAAGCATCAATGAAACCCTCTCGCGGACAATTATTACCTCCCTCACAACCCTACTGGTTGTTTTATGCCTTTTTGTCTTCGGAGGAAGCGTAATAAACGACTTTGCCCTCATACTCTTAATAGGTATTATCGTGGGAACCTACTCATCAGTTTTTGTAGCCGCGCCAATCCTCGTTGAGTGGCACAAGAAAAAATAATCACATTTGAAATCTCCGTCTTTGGCCGGCCTCCGAGGCTGGCCAAAAGCGGAATGAAAGCATAGCGGAATGAAAAAGAAACTTTGCGCGCTAATATTTTTAATAATAGCAACTTCCTGCCTATCCGCGTCTAACATTCACGCCTTTGATTTCGATGTCAATAAAGAACAAGTTGATAAAAAACTAAACGAACCCAAAGACAGCCGGACCTCGGCCGATAATCTAAAGTTAGGCTGGCTTTTTTATATATTTAAAAACGATACCACAAAGGCCATTACCCACTTAGAGCGCTCCATTGAACTGGACGCGCGGACTTATGAAGCCCATTTACTCCTGGGTATAATTAATAGAGAGTTGGGAAACACAGAAAAGGCCTTTGATTTTTGGTTTAGTTGCCTGGATTTTGACCGGCTTGAAAGCAACTATATTATTTCTGAAATAATGCAGCTTGAGCTTTCTTATGGAAATGTTCAAAAACTCATAAAGAAACTTGAGGGTATCATAGAATCGCCGGGGCATATCTTATTAAAACCAAAAGCGCGCTGGTATCTCGCTTATCTATATCGTAAAATATCAAATCTCACTAAGAGCCGCCAGGCTTATAAAAAAATCGGCTTTATTGACAAATGGATGATAATAGGCCCATTTGACAATAAAGAAAAAATGGCTTTAAAGGAGCCTTATCTCCCGGAAAGTGAAATTGACTTTGACAAATCTTACACGGGTAAAGTTAAGAAAATCTGCTGGAGGGAGTTAAATTATCTTGAATATGACCAAACGGTTAATTTAAATAGTGTTCTCTATCCTCAATCATGGGCCGCCGCTTATGGATTAACTTATATTTATTCTCCGGCGGACAAGGATGTTATTTTTTGGGTTGGATCTGACGATGCTATAAAAGTATGGCTTAATGATTTCCTGATTTTTAAAAATGAAAACTATCAAAGTTTTATTACTGATCAATACGCGATCCACGTAAAATTAAACAAAGGCTGGAATAAGGTTTTAGTTAAAGTTTGTGAGGGCATAGGATCGTGGGGATTTGGATTGCGTGTTACCGATTCCGGCGCGAGGCCTTTAACAGGCCTCAAGTATTCCCGCGAGATTAAACCCTACTCTAAAATTGATCCGTT
>DAOVNW010000035.1 GCA_030630095.1 Candidatus Omnitrophota bacterium | reverse complement strand
TGACAGCGGCCTCCAGGAGAAATTTAAAAAAAAGAGTTCTCTTCAGCCCCAGGTTCAGTTTACGAAGTTTCTTCTGGACTTATGGAAATATATCCGGGCTGACTTAGCCGTCGTTTTACTTGATGATATTCAGAACCTTGATGTGGAATCAGGAGTAATTGATATACTGCGATCTGTATTAAGTAAAGAAGAAATTTTAAAAAATACAAACTATCTTTTTGTGCTTTGTTCAACACCCAAAGGCTGGGAGGGGTTTATAGACAAGCATAATCCTGTGGGGCGTTTTTTCAGAAAGAGGGTTTATCTGAAAAACCTTAGCCGGATTGATACGCGTAAGATTATAGAAAATACCTTAAAGAATACCGGGGTGAGTTTTAGTGAAAAGGTTGAAGAGAGAGTGTACTTAGACACCCTGGGGCACCCGTATGAAACCCAGCTTTTATGCAGTCATCTCTACGATGCCCAGATTGAAGGGCAGGTTACGGCTGATATTTATGACGCTGTCTTTAAAAATGCACTTAAAGAGTTGGGCAGGGATTACTTTGAGGCGCTTTTTAGAAGGGCGAGTGAACGTGAGGCAGAGGTCCTGGCCATTCTGATGGAGAAAAACAGGCCTATGGTGATCGGCGATGTGCGCTCTGTGATGATTACCGAAAAAAGGGCCGCTAACTTTCCGATTACCAATGTCAAAAATTTTCTCTACCGCCTTGAGGACAAGGAACTTATAAAAAGAAATGAAAAAGGCGAATTTGAAATATCAGATCCTATGTTTTTAAAATATTTAAAGCTCTTTAAGTTCTAAACTTGATTATTTTGCGACTCTCGGCGGAATTAATTCCTGCCTACGCCGAGGCTACGGCAGGCAGGCGTCCCGCCACTGCGGGACTCATTAAGGAGATAAAAGATGGCGGGATTAGGAGATAAGATTGAACAGGATATAATTGAAGCTCTGAAGCAAAAAGATAACGTCAGAGTGTCGGCCTTAAGAATGTTAAAGGCGGCCGTAGAGGAAAGGTCAATTCAGAATAAGAAGGAAGAGCTAAAAGAAGAAGAGGTTCTGGAGGTAGTAAGAAAGCAGTTAAAGCAGGTGAAAGAGTCTATTGAGGCCTTTGAGAAAGGCGGCCGTTCCGACCTGGTTAAAAAAGAAGAGGTCGCCTTAGAGCTATTAAAAGCTTATCTGCCGCCCGAGGCGTCGATTGAAGAGATTGCCGGCTGTGTTAAAAAGGTGATAGAGGAGTTTAAGCCCGCGGGCGGAAAGGATTTCGGCCGTGTTATGAAGGAGGCAATGACGCTTTTAAAAGGTAAAGCCGACGGCAAATCGGTCAGCCGGATAGTAAAAGAGGAACTTTTAAAGTTAGAAAAAGGCGGCGGCGGCTGATTTTTTATGAAAACCTTAAAATTTTTAGGAACAGCCGGCGCCAGGTTTGTGATGTTGAAGCAACTACGCGCTTCAGGCGGGTTATGGTTGTGCTGGGATGATACCAGCATATTAATTGATCCGGGGCCCGGCAGTCTGGTAAAGTGCCTCCGTTCGCGCCCTAAGCTGGAACCCTCAAAGTTGGACGGGATTATTCTGACTCATCGCCACTTAGACCACTCAGGCGACATAAATGTGATGATTGAGGCGATGACCAATGGCGGCCTTAAGAAAAAAGGTATTGTTTTCGCGCCGCGGGATGCCCTGGACGATGACCCTGTTATCTTGAAATACAATCGTAATTTTGTTGACAAAATAGAGGTTTTAAAGGAAAATAAAACCTATAAAATTAAAAGTTTATCATTTCAGACTTCAGTCGAACATATTCACGATTGCCAGACATACGGTTTAAACTTTATTGACGGTTCAAAAGTGTTGTTGTCATTGATAGCTGACACGCAGTATTTTAAAAGTTTAGAAGAAAAGTATTCGGGTGAGATTTTAGTGATTAACGTTGTCAGGCACGAGCCTAAAGAAGGCGTTAAGCATCTGGATGTTGACGGCGTCAAAAAGATACTTTCAAAAACAAAGGCCAGGGTTTGCATCCTGACTCACTTTGGAATGACAATGCTAAAGAGCGGCCCGTTTAAGATAGCGGAAGACCTGCAAAATGAGTTCAAAAATGTTAAAGTTATAGCGGCTTATGACGGTATGACTTTTAAACTTGAAGAGGATTAAGGGGGAATTCACCATGAAATTTTCTAAAAGAGCGCAGGCTATAAAGGCTTCGCTTACTTTGGCTATTACCTCTAAGGCGAAAAAATTAAAGGCAAGCGGGGAAAGTGTGATAAATTTCGCGGCGGGAGAGCCTTATTTTGATACTCCGGAGCACATTAAAGAAGCGGCTATAGAGGCCATAAGGCAGGGTTTTACTAAGTATACGCCGGCGGCCGGAGCTCCTTTTTTGAAAAAGGCAATTATTGAAAAGTTTAAAAAAGACAATAATCTTGAATATAGCGACAACCAGATTGTAATTTCCTGCGGTGCCAAACACTCCCTTTTTAACGTAATAGAGGTGCTTTGTGATGAAGGCGATGAGGTGATTATTCCGGCTCCCTACTGGGTAAGTTATCCGGAGATGGTGAAGTTTGCCGGAGGACAGCCTGTAATAATAAAAACACTGGAAAAAAATAAGTTTAAGTTTACTACTGACACGCTGGAAAAATATATTACCGCTAAAACAAAAGTTTTAATTTTAAACAGCCCTTCCAATCCGGCAGGAACAGTTTATACGAAAGATGAGTTGAGAAAAATAGCTAAGGTGGCAGTTAAGCACAATATATACGTAATTAGCGATGAGATATATGAGAAGATTATCTATAATAATAACAAACATATTTCTATTGCCTCCTTTGACAAAGAGATATACAAACTGACGGTGACGATTAACGGTGTTTCAAAGGCTTATTCAATGACCGGTTGGCGTATAGGCTATCTGGGGGCAAGCGAAGAGGTGGCCGCCAAAGTTAATAATCTACAGAGTCACTCGACTTCCAACCCCTCTTCTATCAGCCAGAAGGCGGCCTGGGCGGCCCTGACCTCAGACGAAAGATCTGTCAGGGAGATGGTCAGAGAATTTGATATTAGAAGAAAAAAAATGGTTAGCGGCCTAAACCGAATTAACGGCTTTTCCTGCGATATGCCCCAAGGGTCCTTTTACTGTTTCTGCAATATAAAAGAAACCGGATTAAATTCTATGGATATGGCTAATAAACTTCTTGATGAACCAAAAATCGCCGTTATCCCCGGCATAGCCTTTGGACAAGAGAATTACATCAGAGTCAGCTACTCCTGCGGCTACGAAGAGATAGATGAAGGGCTGAGGAGATTAAAAGAACTGTTTGGTTAAAAGTGCATTTGATTTTCCCCGCCCAACACTTCATTCCCACGCTATATCAAAAAATATATAAAAAAACTTGATTTATATGCATATTTGATGCATAATAGTACATATATATTATATGAAAGGAGCTGCTGTATGAGAACAACATTAAACATTAGAGATGACTTGATTAAAAAAGTATCGAAGCTCACGGGAATTAAGGAGAAAACCACTTTAGTCAGATTGGGCTTGGAAGCGTTAATTGCCCGCGAAAGCGGCAAAAGGTTGGCTAAATTAGGGGGGACTGAAAAGAAGTTACATAGTGTACCCCGCAGAAGAGTGAACTAATGGTCCTTGTTGATACATCAGTATGGATTTCTCATTTACGCGATGGTAATTCCAAACTTGAACAGCTCTTAAATGATGGCGATGTAACTTGTCACCCTTTTATTATTGGAGAACTTGCCTGCGGTAATATTAAAAATAGACGAGAAATATTGTCTTTGCTCAACTCTCTTCCTGTGGTTGAGGTGACAGACAACGAAGAAGTATTATTATTTACTGAAAAGAATAACCTAATGGCTAAAGGCCTCGGCCTTATTGATATTCATCTTCTGGCATCCGCGCTGTTAAGCGAAGCCTCGCTATGGACATTAGATACCAAGTTAAAACACGAAGCTTCCATATTAGGGATAACCTATAAATGATAAAAAAATACCCATGTCTCACCTTTTATGGTCTGTAAGTCATCCGAATAAAAAAAGGGACAGCTGTCACCTTTTAATTTATATCCCTTTTAATCTATATCCTTTTTAATCTCTTGCATAATTTCATCAGTTTGATTCTGGTACGACTTTCCGGTTATTTTATTTAAGCTCTCAGCCGCATAATCCCTGACATACATATCTGTATCGCTATTATAAGCTTCTTCTAAAGCAGTAATAACTTTTTGTCCGCCACCTATATCGCCCAAGGCTAAAGCCGCCATACCACGAGCATGAACATAATTGTCATCTTTAAGAATATCTATTAAGATAGGTAGAGCTCTTTTATCACCAATCCAGCCGAGACTTCGGATTATCTGGTGGCAAAGATGATCATTATCACTGTTTTCTAAATACTCAATCAAAATATCTACGCAACGAGGATCTTTCAAAAGACCAAGGGCTATAACGGCATCTATCTTGTTGGGTTCATAAACAGATATCTCTTTTCCATATTTTAAAATCTTTATTAACTCATCAACTTTTTTATCAAGCTGAGATTGTAAAATGAGTTCACTTTCAGCTAAAGAAATATTGCTAAAAAATAAACCAAATCCTAATATAAGAATAACAACGCACATTAATTTCTTCATTTCGCCTTCTCCTTTTAAGTTTTTCACTAATAAGAAGTTCAAAACTGTGTAAGAAAATTTAATAGTAGTTAAAAGTATAGCAAATTAGTCATTTACCTGTCAATGTAAAAAAAATAACACTTGCCAGACATTTTATAAGTGTGTTATATTAGTACCCAACACATTAAATTAAAGGATATTTATGTAGTATGGGAAAGACTATCGCGGAGAAGATATTAAGCAGTCACGCGGGGAGAGATTTAAAAGCTAATGACCTGGCTGTTTGCGAAGTGGACTTTTGTTTTGGGCAGGACGGTACCAGCGGGCTGATTATTGACTCTTTTGAGAAGTTGAAAAATGAGAAGGTGGCCGACAAGTCCCGCTTTTGCATGGTAATTGACCACTCAGCTCCCAGTCCCAATGAGAGGGTTTCTGAAATCCACAATAAGATGAGAAGCTTTGCCGCTAAACATGGCTTTGGTATTTATGATGTTGGCTGCGGGGTTTGTCATCAGATTGTGCCCGAAGGAGGCCATATAAGCTGCGGCGACCTGGTGGTTGGGGCGGATTCCCATACTTGTACTTATGGCGCTCTGAATATTTTTTCTACCGGCATGGGCTCGACTGACCTGAGTATAATTTTGGCCAGCGGCAAGACCTGGTTTAAGGTGCCTGAGACGGTTAAGGTAATGATTGACGGAGAACTGCCTAAAGGAGTTTACTCGAAAGACCTGATTCTTCATATTGCCGGCGACGTAGGCGCCAACGGATGTACCTACAAAGCTATAGAGTTTTGCGGAGAAACTATTAGAGGCTTAAGTATGGATGCCCGCCTTACTATTTCTAATATGGCCATTGAAGTAGGGGCAAAGGCCGGCATTATGGATGCCGACGAAAAGACAATTGACTGGCTTAAGAGATATTCGGATAAAATTCCTCAGCCGGTGGCCAGCGATGAGGATGCCATTTACTCTGAGATAAAGGTTTATAATGCCCAAGAGGTTGAGCCGATGGTATCAAAACCACACACAGTAGATAATACGGCGACTGTTTCTGAGGTGGAGGGAACAAAAGTAAATCAGGGATATATAGGTACCTGCACCAACGGAAGAGTAGAGGACTTGAGAATTGCCGCCGATATTTTAAAAGGCCGAAAAGTTAGTTCCGAGGTTAGGTTTTTGGTGGCGCCAGCTTCACGGGTTGTATATTTGGAGGCCATTCGTGAAGGAATTATCTCTACTCTGATAGAGGCCGGTGCTGTAATTTTAACGCCCGGTTGCGGGCCGTGCGTCGGTACGCATCAGGGAGTGCCGGCAGACGGTGAGGTGGTTATCTCTACGGCTAACAGAAACTTTAAGGGCAGGATGGGTAACCCCAACGCCTATATTTATCTGGCCTCTCCCGCTACTGTAGCGGCCAGCATGATAGCTGGCAGGATAACCGACCCGAGGAGTTACCTGAAATGATAATAAAAGGTGAAGTTATAAGGCTTACGCAGGATGATGATGTAAATACGGACTATATAATTTCCGGCAGGTATAAGTTCCAGATTCAGGACCCGAAAGAGCTGGCCAAGTACGTATTTAATGATTTAGAGCCCGATTTTATCAAGCGGCTTGCCGGCCGCGGCATTATTGCTGCCGGAGAAAATTTTGGCTGCGGTTCATCACGTGAGCAGGCGCCCCTGGCCTTGAAGTACGCGGGCATAAAGGTGATTGTTGCTAAGAGTTTTGCCAGGATTTTTTACCGTAACGCCTTTAATCTGGGAATAATTTTAATAGAGGCCGATACGGAAGATATAAAAGACGGAGATTTGATTGAACTTGACCTTGATAGCGGTTTCCTGAAAAACAAAAGCCGTGAGCTTGAGTTAAAGGTAAATCCTCTGCCGGATTTTATGAAGGAGGTTGTTAAACTTGGTTCGATTGTTAATTATTTCAACAAATACGGAGGTTTTAAGTTTTGACGAAACATAAAATTACCTTAATTCCGGGAGACGGCATAGGGCCGGAGGTGAGCGAGGCGGCCAGGCGCTGTATTGAGGCAACAGGAATTGATATTGCCTGGGATGTAGTAGAAGCGGGCGCGGCAGTTTTAGAAAAAGAAGGCACACCCCTTCCCGATACGGTCATTGAGTCAATAAAGAAAAATAAGGTCGCCATAAAAGGGCCCATCGTAACACCGGTAGGCAAGGGGTTTCGTTCGGTTAACGTTGCCTTGCGGCAGAAACTCAATCTTTACAGCTGTTTAAGGCCGTGTAAGAGTTACGAAGGGCTTAAGCTTCCATATAATAATATTGATTTGGTGGTGGTCAGAGAAAATACAGAGGATCTTTACGCCGGCATAGAATTTGAAGAAGGCAAAGATGAGACCGGAGAGTTAATCGGTGTTATTGAAAAATTGTCTTCAAGAAAAATTCCTGAAGACTCAGGCATCAGTATTAAGTCTATATCGGTATCAGCCACGAAAAAGATTGTAAAGTTTGCTTTTGAATACGCCCTTAAAAATGGCAGGAGAATGGTAACGGCTGTTCATAAGGCTAATATTATGAAATTTACTGACGGCCTGTTTCTTAAGGCCGCCCGTGAAGTTGCTAAGGAGTATGAAGGCAGGGTGGAGTTTAGTGATAACATAGTTGATAATATGTGTATGCAGTTGGTACTGCGCCCGTATAACTTTGATGTACTGGTTTTGCCTAATCTTTACGGTGATATTATATCTGATTTATGCGCCGGATTAGTGGGGGGGCTGGGATTGGCGCCCGGAGCAAATATTGGTGATGAATACGCCGTTTTTGAGGCTACTCACGGTTCGGCTCCGAAGTATACCGGCTTAAATAAAGTCAACCCCGTAGCTATGATTTTGTCAGGTGTTTTGATGCTTCATCATATTGGCGAAGATAAAGCGGGTGTAAAGCTGGAAAAGGCGGTCAGGCAGGTTGTTAAAGAAGGCAGGTCGGTTACTTATGACCTGAAAGAAGACAGAAATGACCCAACTGCCGTTGGCACCAGCCAGATGGCAGACGCAATAATTGAAAAATTAGGATGTGTCCCTAATTAAATGGAGGTGTTGTATGTTTAGGAAAATGACAGGAACTGCTGTAATATTACTGTTATTTACATTTTCTTTCGCGATGAAAATAGATGCTCAGGAAATAATTTCTCAGGAGAAGCGAGCGTTAATTAAAGAACTGCTTGAAGTTGCAAAAGTGGCGCAGATGACTGAAAATATGACGGATACAATGCTTCTTCAGATGGAAAGAAATTATCCCCAAATGATATCTCAGGTAATGTCTGAAGCTGAACTCTTAAAGGGCAGAGAGCAAGATGAGCTTCAAAAGGAGCTTATTGAGAGCCAGCTTCGTTTTTCCATGCGGTTTAGAGAGCTATATCCGCAAAGGGTAGATATGGAGCAAGTTATAGAGGAGGTATACTACCCTCTGTATGATAAATATTTTACAGAAAGTGAATTAAAAGATATAATTGTGTTTCATAAATCCCCTGCAGGAAAAAAATTTATTGAAGTAGCGCCGCAATTATTCCAGGAGTCAATGCAAAAATTCGCTGAGCTGTTAAATCCTAAAATTATGCAGTTGATTGATAAAATTATGCAGGAAGAAAAAGAGCATC
>DAOVNW010000167.1 GCA_030630095.1 Candidatus Omnitrophota bacterium | reverse complement strand
GTCCCGTCAAAATCTATTCCCTGGCCGTGTTGGCCAGTAGCGTATGCCATGCCGGTTGTGTTAACATTGGAAGCTGTGCCGTTATTGCTGCTGCCTGAAGAATCAGCAACTACTGCTCCGGTAGCTATGGCCCCGACTGTGCCGTCTAAATGCCATGAACCCACCAGGCCGGTTTCATCGTATATGGGGTTGGTTACTTTTACCTGGTAATCTTCCAGGGCTGAGCCTGAAGTATTGTCTATGTTTATTGCCTTGCGGTAAGAATACCCGGTTACCCAGCTTTCTCCGGCCGCATAAGCCTCCTCTAATCCGTCTTTGAACTCTATTCCTTTATCGGTAAGCCTGATCAAAGGAATCCCCCTAATCTCCAGCCCCCGCTCCCCCAGCTCAATCCGAGGCACCCCCACAAACACCATCACCACCGCCAGCACCACCCGTATACAAGACGCGATAAATCGCGTCCCTACAATATTAATGGGGACAGACACCTTTTTTTTCATCATCTAATCTCCACCATTCCGTCCGATACATCATAAATGTTCCTATCCAGAGCGTCGGAAACTTTTATTATTAGTTTTTTACCGGATAATCCGCGGGGTATGTTCCAAAAGTAGACTCCGGTATTTTTTCTCCTTGTTTTAATCGTATTGTAGGTCTTGCCTCCGTCCGGAGAATATTCTATACGCATTGGATACGCAGACTCATAGCCTGAGGCAAGCCACAATATCTTTTGGCGTGTGCCCGCCTTCCAAGTCTCTCCTCCGTTGGGTGAAACGAGCAGAATATTGCCCGGGTAATAGTTAACACTCAATTCCTGAATGCCAATCTTGGCATTGTACCGCGCGTTGTCTGCCCCGGGTGAAGCCGGAGGATAGGCATTGACCGGTTTGGGCCGGCACATAAGGCGGTATCTCAGACTGCTGCCGGGAGTAAAATCTCCCCTGGAGGCGTAATAGTATGAGCCGCTCTTGCAGTCTGTTTTGTAGTTTGCGCCGGCGTTGGCGGAGAGGTCTATTGATAGTCCATAGTCGGTAGTCCATAGTCGGTAGTCGGTAATTGTCCATGTGGGGACTATAATCCGGGCCTCGAAAGGAATAGGGATGGTTTCCGAAATATAGATCCCGTTAGTATTTTCTTTAGTTAAAATCAGGTCTCCGTTTTCAGATAAAGTAGAACCTAAAAAATAGGGTAGGTTTGTTAGTTCCGCTTTTTCTGAGGAAACTATCTTTGGTTCAGGTTCAGTAAACTTGCGTACTCTTAGCCAATCATAATAAGTAGTATCGCCTTGCCCAACACTTAAACCAATACGCCCCTGTTTTAATCCGCCTTTATCAATATAATTTACTTCCGCATCCGGTATCGAGTATTGAGTATCGAGTATCGAGTATCTTTTAAAAGTTAAATTATTGCCCTGGGCTTTAACTTCATATCTGTAGGAGGCTCCGGACAAGATAGGTTTAGATTGGTTCTTCATTACAATATCGCCTATTGCCAGGCAGTGTTCAGCGCCTTCATAGGCTGAAGAATACGCGACTTGTTTAAGGCCGCTCTTATCGGCCCTAATAATCAACCGGTTTTCAAAGCCGGCTTGCCTTGTTAAAGATTCACTATCCAATAAGGCCTCGGCGTTTGCCCGATATTCGATTATTCCATCTTTGAATTGATAGGTTCGAGACGTGATTCCGACTCCCTTTAGTTTTAGCCGGGAATCGGAAAGTTTATAACTTCCGCCTAACTCCGGATGAACTTCCCAGATTTCAGGGTCAAGCTCATCCCGGGCAAAATCCTCAAAGAAATCAAAAACATCTTTGCCGCAGGATTTGCTTTGAGCTTGAGGATTTCCATAGTACATATATATAGGTAAGCCGGTAAAAGGTATCTGAGGAACCTTTACCCAAAAGAGGGCTATTTTGTCAGGGCTTTCACCGGTAATACCTTCTAAATAATAGGGCAGAATAGTTTCTCCGTCAGCGCAAGTAAATCGGATATCGGCAAAATCGGCCTTGATATTATTTTCGCAGCTTACTTGTGTCCCGGGAGCGAAAGTGTTGGTTGATTGGCCGGCCGATATAACTATTTGATAATTGAATAAATTTTCCTTTGAGGAATTAGATATATAAAGACGTTTTCGAAACTTAAAACCGGAGAGTTGAGGCTGGCCAAAAGAAGATTTACGGATTATCCCCGTATTCATCCGCACCTCACAAAAACCAAAGCCGCTAATAACAAAAGATAAAAAAAGCCCGGTTAAAAGGATACCCGTTATCAAAGTTATTTTTCTTTTCCCGGATATTTTGTTTTTTTCTTTTATCTTTTTAACTCTCATAATATTACCTTGAAAAAAATTATTTGTATTCGCGAAAAGCCTCAATAAGTTTTTCTTTAAGTTGTTCTTTGTTTTTAATTGTCTTTGCCGTGAAATCCAATTCTTCCAGCATTACCACGCCTATCAAAACGCGCATGATTGCCGCCCGGCTCAGTTTTTTACCTCCTGAGCACCCGCAGCACTTTGAAATATCGTCGAGAAAATCTATCTGTTCTTTTGTTAAACCAACACAAGTAGTACAAGGCTTGTTTTTTTTCTGCTTCTTTTTTGTTATTTTTTCTATTCGCATTTTTCTCTCCTCTTTGTAATACCGTATTGTGTATTTCAAGATTAAAAAAAAAATTATTTATACTTCTTTATCGCGCTAAGCATCCTTTTAGTAAGCTCCTCCTCTGTTTTTACTCCCCCGGCGTCTATTTTTAACTTCATAATCACACTAAGCAAACTTCTTACTACGTAGGACTTGGGCAGCTTGTAGCCTCCTGTTAGCTTCATTCTGTTGCTGAGTTCCTGCAGCCATGACTCCATCTCCTTTGTAATGGAAATAGGCACTCTAAATAAATCTTTCCTTACCTCGCTTCTGAATCTCGGCATAATCTCCTTTTACCAATACTAAATTGGTTACTATTTCCGCGTAAATTATGTTTCGCGC
>DAOVNW010000045.1 GCA_030630095.1 Candidatus Omnitrophota bacterium | reverse complement strand
TTCTAATCCCGGCTCATATATAGGCATCTTAAACTCTTTTAACATCTCTATCTTTTCTTTATCGTTATCAACACAGATAACAATATTACCTAAATCCGCCAGGCAGCTGCCCGTAACCAAACCTACGTAACCCGATCCTACTACACATACCTTTTTCACCATTAATCCTCCGCTGATTGCGAACCAATTTTAGGCGCGTGATAAGAGTTCACCCATTCAATCGGAAAATCAGGAAATGCCTTGGGCCTAAATACCAGCCAAATGGTTTCCGCGTCCTGCACATTCCAGATTATCTCTGCTGTCCAGCAATGAAGGTCTCTTATAAGCGCGTATTCCTGTTCCGCTAAATCTTTCTTTTGAAAGTCATACCTCTCATAGATGCCAACTGTCCATTTGGGACTTATGGTATAAGTTGCCTTCAGGGTGCCTTCGTGATACTGTGACACCTGAGTATACCTTGAACCAACTTCCAGCATCCATTTGCTTTTTTCAGCTTTTGCCCTCGCGTTAAAAATCTCAAAATCCTGCGAATAGGGATTATAGTTAGCATCAAAGATAAACTCCAGCCATCTCCTCGGCTGCAACATCAACCTGTTAGTAATATTTGAAAACTGATGACCTTCTATCTGAGGATAAAAATTTACACTTGACCTCAAACTTAATAAATCAATATCTTCCTTATCAAAAGTACCTTCTTCATGCCACTTAGTCTGCAGTTTATTTTCCAGCGCGAATGTATAATATTTCGCCTTTGTGTACGTATCTATCCCGTCAAACTGCCCCATCTTGCTAAAAATACTGGTAGGCTCATGAGCGTAAGTATAGCTGATAGAAGGTGAAATCAGGTGTCTTAGCTTATTTATCTTAATCCCGAGAAAGTCAGTCTCCACGTCAAATATCCTGAACACTTTGGTTGTCAGATTATAGCCCGAATACCACTGTCCTCTAAAAAAGTTGTTGTCATTGCCGCTCCCGTCTTTGGTATAAAAGGTTTCAATGTGCCCTATATACGGAGTAAATTCCAGCCAATCAAAACAGCCGATCAATCTCGTAGGATAGCTGAACCTGTTGTCAGTATGAAACCTGACGGTGTCCGTATCATTCCCGGTAAAGGCTTCCTTTTTATTGAAGTTATTAAATCTGTATTCTGAAGTATAATAAAACCTGGTTTTACCTAATTTATAATTATTTATATTATACTTTATCTCGGGTAGTGTTTCGGTTATGTTTCTAAAATGGTTGACGCGTTTGCGCATCAGAAAACTCAAGGAGTAATGCGCTTTTTTTCTCGTTGCTAATATATATGAGGTGGGTAGAGGATTCAGTACATAGTCCCTATAGAAATAGTCCTTTATAAAGGTCTGGTCGCTATATTTGTGTAACTCCAAATAGGCTTTTGTGTCCTTATCGATAGTTAAATTGTGCTCCAAGCTCACCCTATACTTGTCATGCTCGGCAGGCTCATATTCTTTAAGATGCCGGCTTCTTTCCTGAGTATAATAGGTCTTCAGTAAACCCTGTCCGAACTTTTCGGCGTTGTACTCAACATCCACCCCCCCGCCAAAACCTAATTTTTCCCGCCAGTCAACACGCACCCAGCCTTTAAGCCGCTCATCAAAATAATACCTCCAGGCGGTCAGCAAAAAGTACCCCCACTCTTTATCTTTGCCGGGAATAATTTGAACCTTAGGCTTGTTTTCTTTCAGGGAATGCGAATAATAAGGAAAATACATAACCGGAATGCTGCCTACATAAAAAACTACGTTTTTAGCTGTTACTCTTTCATTTAAGTAAATTCTAATCTTCTTGGTCTCAATTCTATAGTGCGGGACTTCAAATTCGCAGGTTGTAAAATATCCTTTTATAGCCAAAAGCTCCTTATCCGAAAGCTTTTCTATCGTAGCGGCTTCTCCGAATATTTTTCCACTATGAAAATCTCCATGGATAAGGGTCCCTTTTTTGGTCTCGAGGTTATAATAAATTTTATCCGCGCTAAATACCTCATCTTTTTTATACAAAAAAACCCTGCCCGCCGCGTAAACGTCTTTGCTTTCAGGATATACTATCACCTTGTCAGCGGTAATCCTGACATCTTTATGCTTAATAACAACGTTGCCCAAAACCTTCACCTCGCGGGAACCTTCAGAGTACTCTATTCTGTCGCCCTCACAATCAACCGGCATATTCTCGTCATATATTTCACTATGGACAATATCAAAGAGCAAAAAAACAAAAATAAATCCTGATATTATAAAAAGGACGGGCTTTTTTTTGTCTACCATTATTAAATCAATCAGTTTTAGCCTTCTTGAATATTTCCGGCTCCGGAACGCCTTTCCAATCTTCCAGAAATCTTTTTATGCCGATATCGGTTAAGGGGTGTTTTATAAGTTGTTCAATAACTTTGTACGGAATAGTGGCAATGTCAGCTCCGGCCATTGCCGCCTCCAGAACGTGCACAGGATGACGAATACTGGCTACAATAATTTCGGTTTTAAAGGAATACTTATCATATATCTGTCTGATGCGGCGGACCAAATCCATTCCTGTATGCGCGATGTCATCCAGTCTGCCGATAAAGGGGCTGATATAGGCAGCTTTTGCCTTAGCGGCTAAAAGCGCCTGCAGCGGAGAAAAGCATAAGGTTACGTTACATTTTACTCCCTCACCTGCTAAAATATTAACCGCCCTCAGTCCATCCTTAGTCAAAGGAATCTTGATTATGATATTTTTATGAATTCCTGACAAACTCCTGGCTTCTCTCAGCATGCCTTCGTAGTCCAGACTGACAACCTCAGCGCTGATAGGGCCGTCCACCAGCCGGCAGATATCTTCAAGGATGTCTACAAAGCCTCTTTTTTCTCTGGAGATGAGCGTAGGGTTTGTAGTCACTCCATCCAGGACCCCTAATTCGCCGGCCTTCTTTATCTCTTCAATATTGGCTGTATCAATAAAAATCTTCATCTCTCCCCCTGCCTTTTCCACTTTTATATTAGTTTTATACTATAACATAGGTTAAATTTAAATTCAACTTAAATCTGCACAGTATATCAAGTTATGAAATTATTTATTTTTTTCTGACGCGGCCAATATTGATGCCCCAATAACTCCTGCATCTTCGCCTAATTTGGCGGGAACAATTTTTACCTTGCTGGCAGGATTCGGCATTGCCCTTTTGGAAACCGTCTTTCTAATAGAATCAAACAGCGGTTTTCCTGCCAGAGAAACACCACCGCCTATAATTATAATTTCCGGATTTAACAAATTGATCAGGCCGCTCAAAGCAACTCCGATATATTGGCCTATTTTCTGCCATACCTGAATTGCCGCTTTATCTTTAAGCCTGGCGGCTTCTGATACAATTTTCGGAGTCAGCTTATTTACTTTTCCCTCCACCAACTTATACATTTTTGACTGTTTGTTGTCAGCAGCCAGCTTTTTTGCCATCTGAATTATGTAACGATTGCCCACATATCTTTCCAAGCATCCGCGGCCGCCGCAGTTACATTTTGGGCCCCTGACGTTTATGGGGATATGGCCTACTTCGCCGGCGGTAAAGGATGGCCCCCTGTAAAGGCTTCCGTTTAAAATTAGCCCCGCGCCCACACCCGTCCCGAGAGTAAGACAAACTAAATTATCAAAGCCCCTGCCCGCCCCGTACTTATGTTCACCCAGGGTGACCACGTTAACATCGTTATCAACAAACACTTTAACTTTCAATTTACCGCTGAGAATTTTTCCCAGGGGGACATTGTCCCAGCCCTTGATGTTGGTTAAACTGTGTATAAACCCCCGATTAAAATCTACTAAACCGGCTGCGCCGATACCCAATCCGGTGAGGCCGCTTCTTTTTATCTTGTTTACCCTTAATATATCAGAAACGGTTAAAGCCAGCTGGCTAATCAATTCTTCCTTTGTCTTATAGTCCTTGGTAGCTAAAACTCTTTTGTCAACTACCTTTTTGCTGTTTTTTATAAGGGCAAATTTAACATTAGTACCCCCCAGGTCTATACCTATGCTATACAGTCGCGTCATCCGCCTTCTCTCTTTCCTTTTTTATAAAATTTTATGCTGATCTTTTGTAGATACACGAACTATTACGGCCTGAATTTTTTGCTTCATAAAGCGCCTGGTCAGACATATCAATTAATTGCACAGCTTCTCTGCCATCATCAGGAAAGCAGGCTATTCCTATGCTGATAGTAGCCCTGGTAAATTCTCCTTCAGCCATAAAGTTTTCCCTTTCAACCTCTACTCTGATTCTTTCAGCTACAGCGTAAGCCCCTTCCTTATCGGTTTCCGGCAGGGCAAGGCAAAACTCCTCTCCCCCGTATCTTGAAATTAAATCAATCTCTCTCGTGTGATCCCTGATAATTTCCGATATCCTTACCAGCACACTATCTCCTACCAAATGGCCGTACCTGTCATTATACTTTTTGAAGTGGTCGATATCCAGCATTAATATAGCTATTTTTAAGCGGTTACTTGATGAACGCTTAATCTCTTTTTTTAAAGATTCCAGAAAGTGCCTCTTTAACGAAAGACCGGTCAAGCCGTCCGTAATGGCCAGTTTTTCAACCAACTCATATAATTTAACCTTGTGCATCTCAAGCGCGAACTGACCGATAACAATAGCAAACTTCTCAAAGTCCTCCGGCCTGACGTTTTCAGCTATAACAATACTTTTAATTTCACCCTCTGTAAAAAGCGGTATAGCCAAAACAGTCTCTACTCTGCGGGGTAAACTAAAACCGAGTTTCTCCGTTTCAGTTTTTACCGAAGCCATCTTAAGCGTATTTTTCTCCTGACAGACTATTTCTATTATCTTTGGGTCATAAGTTTTCGCCTCGTTTATCCTCATTTCAATTGGTATATTATATATCTCGTTAATTTGAATAGAACCTCTGTTAAACTTGATGTTAATTATCCTGCAATCATCAAACTCAAAGGTATTTTTTAATTCTGCGCACAAGACTTTAAAAATCTCATCAAACTTCAAAAGCGCGCTCATGCGCTTGGTAACTTCATACAGATTTTCTATATCTTCACTCTCTCTGTTAGTCCCTTTGTTAAAATTGTCTGACTTATCGTTTTCATTAAGGAGTTTTTCAAAGATTTCTTTACTCTGAATAATCTTTGAATCTAAATTGACCCTGGCTTCCAGAAACATCCTTTTGCTTTCACCGGCAATGATGTAAGCCGCTAAAAAGGACAACATTATAACTACAATGAAAAAAGGGCTGGCACCAAAAAAAACCGGCACTAAGGCGCACAGGCATCCTCCAAATAAAGTTACAAGAGATATGGTTTTAGTGTCAAAATACGCGGATATTATAATGGGTAGGACGGCGGCGCCGGTTAAGATAAAAAAACGAATGTTCCCTGTCACTATAAGAAAAAAGTTCAGGGCAAAAGAAAATAAAAGTAAAAAAATAACTAAAAAACGCATACCTTATTTCTTCCTGATTTCTTAGCCTCATACAAGGCTTTATCAGCGTCATCTATTAACTGATCAAGGTCTCTGGTGTCTCTGGCAAAAGCAGCCACCCCCACGCAAATCGTAATTTTAGTCTTTTGGCGGCGCAGATAAAATGCGCGCTCTCCTACTTTACGGCGTATCTCCTCCGCTATTCTGACAGCCTCTTTCTTGTCAGTGCCAGGCAGAACAATGGCAAATTCTTCTCCGCCGTAACGTGACACAATGGCCTTGGGGCCGGCCAGGCGCATAAACATTCTTGCCGCTCCCTTAAGAACAATATCTCCGGCAATATGTCCGTAGTCGTCATTGTATTTTTTAAAATAATCAATGTCTATCATCAGAAAAGACATTTTGTTTTCTGAGCTGGCCGTATTTTTAATTTCCTCCCTGGCCAGCTGGCGCATATATCTCTGCACGTAACAGTTGGTTAATCCGTCGGTAATAGCCAGTTCCTCGGTTCTTTCAAATAATTTAGCGTTTCCTACGGCTACGGCTCCCAAATCGGCAATAATGTTTAATATTCTCAGGTCTTCTGATATAAAAACTTCCGGCTTTATGGCGTCAAGACGGATAACTCCGATGGATCTGTCTTTACTTATCAGAGGAGTACAAATTAAAGACCTAAACTCCCTGGTCTGTTTTTTTATTGTCTCGTAATCAAATCTGTAATCTTTTCTGATATCCTGGATAATCAGGGGTTGTTTTTTCCTTAAGACCCTCCCGTCAAACAAATCCGCTTCTTCAACTTTTAAGCCTTTAAATTCTGAGCTCTTATGTATAGAAGCAAGAATTAGCTTGTGCCTTTTCTCATCTACTAAGAAAAGCATGCAGGTGTCTGCTTTGCCGATAATGTTAAAGGAATTTTTAACTATTAAGTTGGCTACCTCTGCCAGAGACAGGCTTGAACTTAAACTCTCTGTTACTTCCTTCAAAATACTGAATTTAGAAAAGCTCTTCTTAAGAGCTTTAGTCTGAAGTTGATGCTGCTGGTATTCATTACTTAAGGTATTAACATCCTTCTCTATTTCCTCTAATTCTGCTACCTGTAAAGCCTGGACAACGCTGTTTTTTCTATCGTTATAATATGAAATCAGCATAACCAGGCAAAATACAGCTAAGTGCCAATTTAGAAAAGGATCTCTGGATACAGCTACAGCCAGCGACATAAATATAGAAGCGATAGTCAAGCAGATTAAAGAAGCCGTCATCCCAAAATATAACCAGGCAAGCAAAATGATAATATTAAAAGAAAAAAGAAGCAAACTTATTAAATTTTGGTAGGTGACGTTATCTATATGCAGGGCACCCAAATAACTCACCAACAACAGCAGGGTGCAGGCGATTAATAAAGATAAAGCGGCTATTTTTAAGATGTGCGGCTTTTTGCTATTCATCTTATTATTAAGTTATTACCGGCTAAGAAAAATGCGTGTACTCGTCTGATATACACGCATTAAAAAAATTCCGCGATAAAGAGTGGACTAAACAATGCTTTTTTCCGAATCCTTATCAAAAAAGTGCACCTTGGACATATCAAAAACTACCTCTACCTTCTGATTGACCTCGGGCTTATCTTTAGCGCCAACTTTCGCGGTAAAGTTACTGTTTCCTGCCTTCAAATAGAGGATAGTCTCAGAACCCATGGGCTCTACAACCTCGACCATAGCCGTAATTGTAGCCTCTTCGGGAGCCTCGGGGATAAACAGTTTATCATGTATATCTTCCGGCCTGATGCCAAAGAATCCTTCCTTGCCTTCATATCCTTCTATCCTGGAATACATCTCTTCATTAAGCTTAACTTTAAAGGCTCCTTCATCAAAATAGAAGGCGCTATTTTCTTTGATAAATCTACCGCTCATAAAATTCATAGGCGGACTTCCGATAAACCCGGCGACAAATTTATTCGCCGGGGCGTTATATAAACGCAGCGGATCCGAGATCTGTTGAACAAACCCATCTTTTA
>DAOVNW010000161.1 GCA_030630095.1 Candidatus Omnitrophota bacterium | reverse complement strand
TCAAAAAGATAGATGATGCCCGTAAATTATTAGGATTTGAAGAAGAGGCAACATTAGATGAAATAAGAAAGGCGTTTAGAAAAATAAGCCTGAAGTACCACCCGGACAAGCAAAAAGAAAAAAATAAAAAAGAGTATGAAGAACTGTTTAAAAAAATTAATAATGCCGAAGAGTTAATTATGAAATATATTTCAGGGTGCAGATATTCATTTAAGGAAAAGGATGTTAAGAGACAATCAATGGATAAAAGGGCGTATAAACATTTAAAAAGATTCTATGATGGTTGGTGGGGAAAGCTTGACTTTTGATAAGATTAAACCCCAAGACTATGAAAACTGGTATAGTAGTAAAGAAGGCTTGTACTTTGATAAGAGAGAAAAAGAGCTTATCGCGAAAATGCTTGAATTTAAGCCGCGGCAAAGCCTTCTTGAAATAGGCTGCGGAACAGGCCATTTTTTAAAATGGTTTGAAAATTTTAAACTGGAATTGACAGGAATTGATTCATCAAGAAAGATGATTGAGTTCAGTTCCGGATTTTTGAATAAAAACACAAAACTTGAGGTTCAGGATGCTGAGAATCTTCCTTTTGAAGATAACTCTTTTGATATAGTTGTTTTTATCACTTCCTTAGAATTTATAAATAATCCTCAAGACGCCTTGAAAGAATCCCTGCGCGTGGCAAGAGAAAAGGTACTTGTGTGTTTTTTAAATAAGTTATCATTGCTTTCTCTAAAACGCGGTATTAAAGGGTTATTTAAAGATTCAATTTATAATCAGACTGCTTTTTTCAGCGTATTTCAGATGAAGCAAATGATAAAAAATATAGATAAAAATTTAAAAATAAAAATGAAAGGAATTAAGACTACATTAGGTTCAGGCGCTTTGTTTTCGCCGTGTGTTGGAATGTTAATAGAAAAGTAAGGAAAAGCAAATGAAAAAGACGGATGTTTTGGTTGTTGGAGGGGGGCCGGCTGGTGTTATAAGCGCTGTTACTGCCCGCCGGTATTATCCGGAAAAGGAAGTCAAGTTGATTAAATCGGTAGATAAGGGAGTTATTCCCTGCGCCATACCGTATATGTTTTACAGTTTAAAAAATCTTAAAGAAAATGCCATGGGTAACGCGCCTCTTGAAAAGAATAATGTTGAAGTAATTGTTGATGAGGTCACGAAAATATCTCCTGATAAAAAGTGCGTTGCGACTAAAAAGGGAGAAAAATATCAGTATGACAAGCTAATAATGGCAATGGGCTCAGATCCCGTTATTCCTCCTATCCCCGGAGCGGACAAAGAAAATGTCTTTGCTATTTATAAAGATATGGAATATTTAGAGAAACTCGCTGACAAAATAAAAGAGTTTAAAAACGTGCTTATTGTGGGGGGAGGGTTTATTGGAGTAGAGTTTGCCGATGAGTTGTCCTGCCGCGAAGAGCTTAATGTATCTTTGGTGGAGATGCTGCCTTCCATTTTGAGCCAGTCTTTTGATTCGGAATTTTCCGCTCCGGTTAAGGGAAAACTGGAAAAAAAGGGCGTGAAGCTGTTAACGGGTGTAGTTTTAGAGGAAATTTTGGGTGAAGAAAAGGTTGAAGGAGTTAAATTATCCGGTAATGAAAAAATGGACGTAGATTGCGTTATTTTTGGTATCGGGGCTTCACCTAACACTAAAATAGCCGGGGAAGCGGGAATAGTTGTAAATAAAGGTAAGGGAATATGGGTTGATGAGTATATGAGAACATCCGAGGCGGATATTTTTGCCGTTGGCGATTGCGCCGGCAAAAGAGATTTTTTTACCCGTAAAGGGACAGCGATCCTGCTTGCCTCAACGGCTACGGCAGAAGCCAGAATCGCGGGCGCCAGCTTATACAAACTAAAGTTGATTAGGGAGAATAAAGGGACTATTGCTATTTATTCCACCTGTATTGACGGCTTGGTTTTAGGGTCGGCGGGTATGACCGAAGATACCTCCAAGAAAGAAGGATTTGAAGTTGTAACCGGCATGGTAAATGGTGTTGATAAGCATCCCGGGACTATGCCCGAGGCAAGTAAGGTAAAGGTTAAACTTATCTTTTCAAAGCAGTCGGGAATTATTCTCGGAGGACAGGTTGCCGGAGGTATGAGCTGCGGTGAATTGATAAATGTTATCGGAGTTGCCATACAGCAAAGGGTTTCTTTGAATGAATTTGAGACTTTGCAGATGGCTACTCATCCCTGCCTGACCGCGGCTCCCACAAAGTATCCTTTAATCATCGCGGCCCAGAATGCTTCAAGTAAGATGTAAGTATTTTCGCGGCAGAAAATAGAGAGAATTATAAGAAAGCGCCGGATAATTAAGGCCGGTGTGGATAGGAGGCATCTATGAATATTGCGATTTCAAGCGGCAAAGGCGGCACAGGCAAGACCTTTGTGGCTACCAATTTGGCCATTGTCTTAAAGAAACAAGATAATAAAGTTACCTATCTGGACTGTGACGTTGAAGAGCCCAATGGGCATCTTTTTTTAAAGCCGCCAGTAATTAAGGCTAAAAATATTCACATTATGGCGCCGGCTGGTGTTGATAAAGAAAAATGCGATAACTGTAAAAAATGTGTTTCTGCCTGCGCCTTTAATGCCATTGCTTCGATTAAAGATTCTATCCTTATTTTTAAACAATTATGCCATGCCTGCGGCGCTTGCCGGATAGCTTGCCCCAAAGACGCTATTATTTATGAAGAAAGAAAAATAGGTGTTTTAAATTCAGGGGCCGTAGATAAAATAAATATTATTTACGGGGAACTTCAAACAGGTGAGGGGGCAATGACGCCGCGCCTGATCAGTGAGGTTAAAAAGTATATAGAGCCGCGGGCTATAAATTTGGTAGATACGGCTCCGGGGACATCGTGCCCGGTTGTTGAGGCTATTTCCGGTATGGATTTAGTGGTTTTAGTTACTGATCCGACTCCATTTGGAGTTAATGACCTTAAGCTCTCAGTAGATATGTGCCGTATGGTGGGCCACGAGCCTGTAGTTTTGGTCAATAGGGCTGACTATAAAAATAATGATTTAATTGAATATTGCGAAGAAGCTCAGCTTGATATTATTGGTGAGATACCGGATGACAGGCAGGTGGCTGAACTATATTCTGAGGGCAAGATGGCCGTCAAGCATTTAAAGGCCTATGATGACCTA
>DAOVNW010000077.1 GCA_030630095.1 Candidatus Omnitrophota bacterium | reverse complement strand
CTTCAGCAACAACAATAATGCTAAAGTGCTTCCCTCTCTTTTTTCTTTTTTTTATGCTGTCGATAAGTTCATTTATCTTAATCGGTATTTCCGGTATCAGGGCATAGTCGCCTCCGCCCGCGATGGCCGCGTCAACCGCTATCCAGCCCGCGTGCCGTCCCATTACTTCTACAACCATAACCCGGTGGTGCGATTCCGCCGTTGTGTGCAAGCGGTCGATGGCTTCTGTGGCTATGTTTACCGCCGTATCAAAGCCAAAAGTAGAGTCAGTTAGCGGCACATCGTTATCAATAGTTTTTGGTATGCCGATAACAGGAAATCCATCCTTGGAGAACTGTGCGGCCACACCCAGAGTATCTTCGCCGCCAATGGCTACCAGAGCGGTTAACTTTAATTTTTTAAAGTTTTGTTTTGCCTTTTTTAATAGTTCATTATTTTCATAAGGATTAGTGCGGGAGGTGCCTAATATGGTGCCTCCTTTAGGAAGAATTCCCGAGGTTGACTTTAGGTCGAGTTTCTGGGTGATGTTTTGCACGAGCCCCTTCCAACCGTTTTTTATACCGACTATCTCAAAACCTTCATTAAGTGCCTTTCTTACGACCGCCCTGATAACCGGATTGAGGCCGGGACAATCACCGCCTCCCGTTAAAACTCCAATCTTTTTTGCCATTTTTTACCTTTCATAGTTCATTAAACTGCTAAATTCTGTAAACACGTATAGGTTTTACGCGCGGCTTTCGTATTGAAAAGGTGCTTGCGGGGCATCTTCTTTTTTATCCCCGGCCGCCTTTCTTTCCTTATCCAGTATTTTTACAATGTGAACTTTAACGTTTACCTCTTCTTCGATACCGAGCAGGCTCTGCACTTTTGACTTGACTGTATTTTGTATTTTTCCCGATATCTCAGGAATAGGAAAGTCTTGAAGTATATATATCTTACATGATATCTGGACTCCTTCTTTGTTAACCTTTACGCTGGGCTTCAACTCCTTGATTTCTTTAAAGTCCTTGACTAATCTTTTGACAAAATCTTCGATGGCTGAAAGTGTAACCGTTACCTGCCCGCTGGGATTTTCGTATGAAAGAGTTTTTTCCTTTTTAGAAGCGCCAAAGGCGAGCTGTAAGACGCATAAGGAAACGACAATAGTGGCCGCGCCGACAAAACCAATAATCATCCTGATATTTGTATCCGTCGGCAGGCTGTCTACCAGTTGATATATATTTTGCTGGGTTATGCTTCCTGTTGAGTAGGAAATAAGAGTTGTGCCGATGGCCAAAAATATCAATGTGTAAAAAAATATTATAATTCCGTTAAATACTTTCACCTTTTCCTTCCCTCCTTTTTTGACGTTACCCGTTTCTTTATGAGGTACCTAAAAATCTTTGAACAAAATCAGTGTAGTAGTGCCCTTTTATAAACTCAGGAATGTTTAACACCTTTTTATGAAAATCTACCGTATTTTTCGTAGGATGAATTACGTATTCATCAAGAGCTCTTTTCATTATGCTTATAGCTTCCTGCCTTGTTTTTCCGTAAACGATGAGTTTGGATATAAGCGAGTCATAATAAGGCGGTATAGTATAGCCCTGATAGACGGCAGAGTCTAAGCGGACGCCGGGCCCTGAAGGAGCATTGTACGTTTCTATTTTTCCCGGCGAAGGAATGAAACCGTTTTCATAATCTTCCGCGTTGATTCTGCACTCAATAGCGTGCCCTTTCATTTCTACTTTGTCCTGAGAAAGGCTAAGCTTTTTGCCGGCTGATAAGCGAATTTGTTCCTTAATAATATCAATGCCGGTAACCATTTCAGTGACAGGATGTTCAACCTGCACCCTGGTATTCATTTCCATAAAGTAAAATTTGCCGTCTTCGTCAAGGAGGAATTCAATGGTGCCTATGTTATTATAGTTGGCTACCCTGGCGGCTTTTACAGCCATCTCTCCCATCCTTTTTCTTAATCTTTTATTCAGGGCCGGAGATGGCGCTTCCTCAAGAAGTTTCTGGTGCCGCCTTTGAATGGTGCAGTCCCTTTCCCCTAAGTGGACTATGTTTTGATAGTTATCCGCCATTATCTGAAACTCTATGTGTCTTGGATACTCAAAGTATTTTTCAATATAAATGTCTGAGTTGCCGAAGTTAATCTCGGCTTCTGTTTGAGCCGTTATTAAAGCGTTTATCAGCCTGACATCGTTGTGGGCGATACGCATACCTTTGCCTCCGCCGCCCGCGGCTGCCTTTAAAATAACGGGATATTTAATCCGGGCGGCTATTTTGATGGCATCTTCTTTTTCTTTAATCACCTGACTGCTGCCCGGCAGGATGGGAATACCGTGTTTTTTCATCAGGTTTTTGGCTTTTAGTTTATTTCCCATTTCACGAATAACAGCCGGCCTCGGACCGATAAAAGCAATCTGGCAAGACTCGCAAATTTCGGCAAAATGCGCGTTTTCCGCCAGGAAACCGTATCCCGGATGAATGGCCTCAACGTCTGTAATTTCAGCGGCGCTTATTATAGCCGGTATGTTAAGGTAGCTGTTTTTGGAGTCATTGGGCCCGATACATATTGCCTCATCTGCCAGGCGCGCCGGAAGTGAGTCAATGTCGGCTTCGGAGTAAACGGCAACCGTTCTGATACCCATATCCTTACAGGCCCTGATGACGCGCAGTGCTATCTCTCCTCTATTAGCTATCAAGATTTTTGAAAACATTTTATTCTGCCGGTTCCAGTAAAAAGATGACCTGTCCGTATTCTACGCTTCCGCCGTTTTCACCCAGTATTTTAATAATTTTGCCCGCTGCTTCAGATTTTATCTCGTTCATAAGTTTCATCGCTTCGATAATGCACAAAACATCGTCGGGTTTAACTGTTTGCCCTACCTCAACGAATGGCTGGACGTCAGGCGCCGGAGAGCGGAAGAAAGTGCCGATCATCGGCGCTTTGATCTCAATTATCTTTTTGCCCCCTGCATCCTTGCCTGTTTTTTCAAGCGGCTGCTGTTTATGACCTTCCCTCGCGGCAGGTTCTTCTACGGTCCTTTTAACGGATATACCCTCTTTTTTAAGCCTGATCTTTAGGCCGTTTTTTTCAATTTCGATTTCACAAAGCTTATTTTCATTCATTAGCTTGATCATTTCTTCAATTTCTTTTAAATTCATAACTTTCACCTCATTTGGCTTTTCCGGCGTATTGTTTTATTCTTGTGTCTATCTTAATCTTGTCACCTTCGTTTATGAAGATGGGAACCTGTATTTCGGCGCCGTTCTCCAGCAGAGCTGTTTTGGTACTTGTGCTTTTTGCCGTATCACCCTTGGCGCCGGGCTCGGTATGTTTAATCCGAAGTTCAATGAAATTAGGCAGATTGAGACTGATGATTTCACTTTCGGCAATAGTTGCCGTTACCTCGGTATTTTCTATCAAAAAATCAAGTATATCGCCGCATACATTTTTATTAAGGGGCAGCTGTTCATAGTTCTCCTGGTCCATAAAATAGTAAATTTCGTGGTCGTGATAAAGATAGGTTAGCTTTTTTTCTTCGACAAAAACGTTTTCTATTTTTTCATCGGAACGAAGGGTTTTTTCTATTATTACGCCTGTCTTAAGATTTTTGAGCTTTGTCCTGTAATACGCCGGCCCTTTACCGGGCTTTACGTGCTGATAGCTTGTTATTGAAAAAAGTTTATTATCTACCTTGATGACAATTCCCGCTTTAAATTGAGTTGGGGATATCATTGCTTAAAACCTCATAACCATGTTTAGTAACCAGAACTATGTCTTCTACTCTTATGCCGAAACGGCCGGGCAGGTATATCCCCGGCTCTATTGTAAAGACCATGCCGGCCTTTAAGCATTCGGTGTTGTTTAAACTTATGGCCGGCGCCTCATGAACATTTAAGCCTACCCCATGGCCGGTGGAATGAATAAAATATTTCTCCAGCTTGAATTTCTTAAAGTAGTTTCTTGCCGCGAGGCCTACTTCAGAAATTTTTCTACCGTGGCTCACTTTTTGTATAGCCTCTTGCTGAGCTTTAATGACAATGCTTAAAATTTTACTGAAGCCTGTTTTCATTTTACTTAAAGTATATACTCTTGTCAAGTCTGAATTGTAACCATAAATCTTTGCGCCTAAATCAATTAGCAGATTTGCTTTACTGTTTATTTTTTTGTCTGAAGATTGAGCGTGAGCGCAGGCTGTTCTTACGCCGCTGATTACCATTGTTTCATAACCGCCTCTATCCGCCCCGTGCGTTAAAATGTAAAAATCAAGCAGAGCGGCGATTTCTTTTTCCGTGCGCCCCGCTTTTTTCAACCTTTTAGAGTAATTGAAGGCATTAGCTGTAATATGAATAGCTTGTCTTATAGCTTTTATCTCATCTTCATCCTTTATTACCATCATGGAATTTAATATGCGGGCGGAGGGTACCAGTTTAACTTTGTTTAAACTTTTTTTAAGAAATATATATTGATTGACGTTTAGATATCGTTGCTCTATACCGGTTCTTTTGAGGTTTAAGCCGGAGATTAGCCTTGCAAGGCCTTTTAAGGGTTCTTTGGAGATTATCGCTTCAAAGGTGTATTTATTGATACGCAGTATTTCTTTGTAACGGGCATCGGTGAAAAGATAATTTTTTTTTGGACTTATCAGTAAAAAAGAGTCTTCAGCTGAATACCCCGTAAGATAATAGATTCTCTCTTTTCTATTAATCAGGAGCGCTTCAATGCCTTCCTTGTTCATAGATATTTTGAGGCGGCGGACTCTTTCCTTAAAGTTGAAATTGATTTTCATAGTTTGGCGGCCCGGAATTGTTTATATTTTATCCTTAAGGATTTTGGCCATTGCCGTTAACCCCAGGATATAACTATGCATACCAAAACCTGATATCTGCCCCCGGCTGACAGGAGCAATGAGTGAAGTGTGCCTGAACTCTTCGCGCGCGTAAATATTTGAAAGGTGGACTTCTATAGCGGGTATGCCCGCGGCCGATATAGCGTCTCTAATAGCCACACTGGTATGCGTATAGGCCGCGGGATTTATAATTATGCCCTGAAATTCATCCCTTGCTTTGCCTATTAAATCAACGATTTCCCCTTCATGGTTTGACTGAACAATTTTTAATTTAACATTCAGGCGGCCGGCCTCTTTTTCGAGTTCGGCGTTGATTCTTGCTATGGTTACCTTTCCGTAAACCTCCGGCTCTCTTTCCCCCAAAAGATTAAGATTGGGCCCGTGTATTAAAAGTATCTGGCACATTTTTTATTCTCCTTAATGAGCACGCATCTTATGGAACAAAGTGAACATAAGTTGCTGTGCGAATTAATTCCGCCGAGAGTCGCAAAATTGTCAAAGAGAATTTTGAGACATGTTTCGAGACGG
>DAOVNW010000158.1 GCA_030630095.1 Candidatus Omnitrophota bacterium | reverse complement strand
TAAAACTAGGTGAATCCGCGGTTTTAAAAGAGGGCAAAGATATAACTATAATTTCCTATGGCCCTATGGCTGAAATTGCCCTTAAAGCAGCCGGGAAATTGGAGGACGAAAATATCTCCGCTCAGGTGGTTGATTTGCGTTTTATTAAACCGCTTGATAAAAAGATAATTAACTGTATTAAAAAGACTGATAAGCGCTTTATTTGCCTTGAGGAGGGTGTCAGGCTTGGCGGAGCGGGAAGCGCGATTTTAGAATTTTTAGAAGAAAATAAGATTACAGATTATAGATCCGGGCTAATTGGCCTGCCGGATGAATTTATTGAACACGGTACCAGAGAAGAACTTTTTAATAAATACGGCATAACGGTTGATGCTGTGATAAACAAAGCAAAAGAGATATTAAATGATTAAGACAGTTGGCGTAATCGCTAATCCCTCAAAGAAAAAAGCCTTAGCTTATCAGAAAAAAGTTGTCAGTATCTTAAGAAAAAAGAAGATTATGGCCATTACTGATGAGAAATTGTCACGCCATGAAGTAATCAGGATGTCAGATTTAATTATCGCTCTGGGCGGAGACGGGACACTACTTAATATAGCCAGGCATATCAATAAAAAGATAGATGTCTTAGGTATAAATTTAGGCGACTTTGGTTTTTTAACCGAGATTAAAACCAATGAGATTAAAGCGGCTATAGATGAGGTTTTAGAAGGTAAATATACTGTTAGTTTAAGGCAGGTAATTAACGCGGGGATTATCAGAGACGACAAAATTATAAATAGTTTCAGCGCTTTAAATGATATTGTTGTTAGCAGAGGTTCTTTGTCGCGTATTTTGACTTTAGAGCTGATAATTAATAATGAGCAGGTGGCGGTTTATTTATGTGACGGGTTGATTGTAGCCAGTGCGACAGGTTCAACTGCTTATTCATTATCCGCCGGCGGACCTATTTTGCATCCGGAAGTAAAGGCCTTTGTTGTTTCTCCTATATGCCCGCATACTTTGTCTAATAGGCCTTTGGTTTTGCCGATGACCTCAGATATCCGGATAAAGGTTGTTTCTCAAGAAGCCAAAGATGTAGCTCTGGTAGCCGACGGACAAGAAGGCATAAAATTAAAAAATGGAGATATCGTCAGGATTAATAAAGCTAAAAGGCCCTTTAGGTTGATTACCTCTTCAAAGAGAAGTTATTTTGCTATATTAAATGAAAAGTTGAAATGGGGCAGGGTTCGCTGAAATGATTAGGATTAAAATAGATACTGAAAAATGCAAGGGCTGCAGGCTTTGCATAAAATATTGTCCGAAAGGGCTCATAGTTGAATCTAAAAAGCTTAATAAGAGGGGCATTTATCCCGCGGAGTTCGTCCGCGGTAAAGATGAGTGTACGGGTTGTAAGTCTTGCGCTATAATGTGCCCCGAAGCCGCGATTGAAATAATAGATGATGAAAAGTCAAATGACAAAAAATAATCAAAAAGATAAAAATAGAGTATTAATGGTGGGTAACCATATAATAGGCCGGGCGGCTATAGATGCCGGCTGTAAGTTTTATGCCGGATATCCCATAACTCCCCAGAATGAACTGACAGCCTATATGGCTGATAATATGCCTGAAGCAGGCGGGGTTTTTATTCAGGCTGAAAGTGAGATAGCTGCCATTAGTATGATTTTTGGGGCCTCAGTCATCGGAGAAAGAGTTATGACTTCTTCCTCTTCACCCGGGATAAGCTTAAAACAGGAAGGCATTTCCTATTTGGCGGCTTGTAAGTTGCCGGCAGTTATAGTTAATATGCAGCGCGGTGGACCCGGTTTGGGAAATATCAGCCCCGCGCAGTCAGATTATTTTCAAGCAACTAAAGGCGGCGGCCACGGAGATTACCACACTGTTGTTTTGGCCCCCAATGGTTCTCAGGAGCTTTTTGATTTGACTTACCTGGCTTTTGATTTAGCCGATATCTACAGGACTCCGGTTTTAGTTTTAGGAGACGGTGTTTTAGGCCAGATGGCCGAGCCGGTTACTTTGAAGCCTTCTTTTAAACATGAAAAGACAAAGGTGGATAAAAGCTGGGTCCTGGCTCAGACTAAAAATAAGGAGCCTAAGGTTGTCAAGTCTCTATTTTTGGAGTATGGCGCGCTGGAGAATCTGAATAAAGAACTGAAAAAGACATATGACATTATAGAAAGTAATGAGGTTAGGGCTGAGACTTTTTATATCGATGATTGTGAAATTATCTTAGTTGCTTTTGGAGCGACCAGCCGTATTTGTAAAAAGGTGATGATGACCTTAAGAAATGAAGGTCTCAAGATAGGTATGATCAGGCCTATAACTCTCTGGCCGTTTCCTAAAAAGATTATTTCAGATGCCGCCCATGAAAAGGTTAAATTCCTGGTAGTTGAGATGAATATGGGCCAGATGGTCGAAGATGTGCGAATGGCTGTTTTTGGTAAGTCTGAAGTCCATTTTTACGGCAGGACAGCCGGGATAATTCCGAGTGAGAAAGAAATAATTAAAAAAATAAGGAGCCTCTCTTGAAAAAGATATTTAAGAAAAGCCCTTTATTGTTAGACGCGGTTACGCATTACTGTCCCGGTTGCGGACATGGTATAGTCCACAGGTTAGTTTGCGAGGTGATTGAAGAGCTTAATATTACTGAAAAGGTTTTAGCTATCGCGCCGGTAGGCTGCGCCGTTTTAGCCTATGACTACTGGGATTTTGATACAACAGAAGCGGCACATGGCAGGCCCCTGGCGGTAGCGACAGGCATAAAAAGAATGAGGCCCGATCTGGTTGTTTTTACTTATCAGGGTGACGGTGATTTAGCCGCTATTGGAACCGCCGAGACGGTTCATGCCGCTAATAGAGGCGAAGATCTGACTTGTATTTTTGTAAATAACGGTGTCTATGGAATGACCGGCGGCCAGATGGCCCCGACAACTCTTTTAGGGCAGAGGACAACTACCTGTAAATCCGGACGGGATAAAAAAAGAGACGGCTATCCTCTGAAGATATCAGAGATGCTGGCTGTTTTAGATGGAGTTTGTTATATTGAAAGAACAGCCGTTAATAAACCTAAAAATGTTATCTTAACTAAAAAAGCCATAAAGAGGGCTTTTGTAAATCAAATTGAAGGTAAAGGCTTTTCCATGGTGGAGATCATTTCCCAGTGTCCGACTTACTGGGCTTTAACACCTGAAGAAGCGGTAGATAAAATAGAAAATG
>DAOVNW010000122.1 GCA_030630095.1 Candidatus Omnitrophota bacterium | reverse complement strand
TTAGATAAAAAGCTGGGAGGAGCTATTATAATAAGCGCCAGCCACAATTCTCCCGAATACAACGGTTTTAAATTTTCCGCGGAAACAGGCGGCCCTTCTTCCAAGAAGGTAACCGGGATAATAGAAAAAGAGGCGGCCCGCCTTAAAATGAAAGATGTTAAAATTGATGAAAAAGAGGCGGAAAAAAACATTATAGCCTTTGATCCCAGGCCGCCTTATATGAGAAAACTAAGAAAAGTTCTTAATATGCCAATGCTTAAAGCAGGCAGGATGAAAATTGCCGTGGACTGCATGAATGGAATAGCCGCCGGTTATCTGGATAAATTCCTTAAAGATCTTAATTATGAAGTAAAAGTTATAAACGTCCATAGCGACCCGCTTTACGGAGGCAGGAACCCCGATCCTTCTACGGAGAATTTGAAGGAATTGATTAATACAGTCAAAAAAGAGAACTTTGATATAGGTCTGGCCGTTGATGGTGATAGCGACAGATTTGGCGTTATTGACGAGAACGGAGAGTTTATTATACCTAATAAAGTTATTTCCCTGATATTTTACTACTTGGTAAATAGCGCCAAGCTGATGCCTTGTGTAGCGAGGAGTGTGTCAACTACACACCTGATTGATGAAATAGCGAAAGATTACGGTGTAAATACGGTGGAAACGCCTATCGGTTTTAAATACATAGCCGAACAGCTTTTAAGCGGCACTTGTATGTTTGGAGCCGAAGAGTCAGGAGGGCTTTCTGTAGCCGGCCACATTCCCGAAAAGGACGGACTGCTGGCTAATTTACTGGTTGTGGAAGCAATGGTTTATTTTAAAAAATCCTTAAAGGTTATTCTGGATGAGATTTATCAAAAGTATGGCCGTTTTTATAATAAACGCATCAATATTGAAATGGATTGGCCGTCTCAGGTTAAGTTTATGACAAAGTTGGCGCAGAAACCGCCTCTTAGGATAGCTGGAAAAAGAGTGGCAGCAGTCAACAGAGTAGACGGTTATAAATTTATTCTTGAGAACGGCGACTGGCTGATGTTTAGGCCGAGCGGCACAGAGCCAATGGTGCGCTGTTATGCTGAAAGCCGCAGCAGGAAGGGATACAATAGCTTATTGGAAGAGACAGGGAAGTTAATAAAGGCAATAGGGTAGGTTTTTGCAGATAGCGGGAGGTGAAATTCCCTAATCAGAACCCAAAAAAGCATTTGACTTTTACGCTCGTTTAGTATATGATGGGGCAATTATAGAAAGGAAACTGACGGTATTATGAAAAAAGAGGTGAGAATTGCCGGGGTTAAGGCAAGAGAAATTTTAGATTCAAGAGGCAATCCTACGATTGAAGCGGATGTTATTTTAGAGGACGGTTCTTTTGGCAGGGCGGCAGTGCCGAGCGGCGCCTCGACCGGAGAAAAAGAGGCGGTTGAATTAAGAGACGGCGATCCTAAGAGGTATCTGGGTAAAGGAGTTTCCATGGCGGTTGAAAACGTTAAGGGTATAATAGCTAAAGAGGTTATAGGCAAAAATGCTTTTTCTCAAAAGGAAATTGATAACCTCCTTATTGAGTTAGATGGAACGGATAATAAAAGTAAACTGGGAGCCAATGCAATCCTGTCCGTTTCTCTGGCTTGTGCTAAAGCGGCTGCCATCTCCCAAAAAACCCCTTTATATAAATATATCGGCGCGGAGGAGGCAAAAACTCTTCCGATACCTCTGATGAATATAATAAACGGCGGTATGCACGCGGATAATAATGTTGACATTCAGGAGTTTATGATAATGCCCATAGGAGCGATAAGCTTTAAGGAAGCGCTTCGAATGGGTTCGGAAGTTTTTCACAACTTAAAAAGTATTCTGAAGACAAAGGGATTAAATACTGCCGTAGGCGATGAAGGCGGCTTTGCCCCGAATTTGACTTCTAATAAGGAGGCTCTTGATGTTATTGTAGAAGCAATAGGCCGAAGCGGCTACACGGCAGGTAAAGATATATTCCTTGCCCTTGATGCCGCCGCCTCCAGTTTTTATAAGGACGGCAGGTATGTGCTTGAAGGCAAGGAAAAAACCTCTGAAGAGATGATAGCCTATTATGAAGAAATAATTAAAAACTATCCAATTGTCTCGCTTGAAGACGGGCTGGATGAAGGCGATTGGGATGGCTGGGATGAGATGACCCGCCGATTGGGAGACAAGGTTCAGATTGTAGGGGATGATTTATTTGTCACCAACACCAAAATTTTTTCCGAAGGCATAAAAAAACACATTGCCAATTCGATTTTGATAAAGGTTAATCAGATAGGAACACTCTCTGAGACTCTGGAAGCCATTGAGATGGCTAAGATGAACAATTACACGGCGATTATTTCTCATCGTTCAGGTGAAACAGAGGATACAACCATTGCTCATATAGCGGTAGGCACAAATTCGGGACAGATTAAAACTGGTTCTGTAACCAGAACCGATAGGGTGGCCAAATATAACGAGCTTCTAAGAATTGAGGAAGAGTTAGAAGGCAGCGCGGTTTACGGTGGAGCTCTATGGAAAAGAAGAGAATAATCGCTCTGGTATTTATCGCGGGGGGCATTGTTTTTCTTGCCTCTGTTTTTTTACCTCTGGAGCTGAAAAGGGATGAACTGGAGCGGGAGCTTACTTTGGGCAGGGAAGCGGCAGAAAGGCTGGAAAAGGAAAATTCAGCTTTGAAAGAAGAGATAAGGCTGTTAAAGGAAGACTCCGACTACCGTGAAGAGGTAGCCCGTGGTGAACTTGGGTTGGTTAAAAAGAACGAAATAATTTACCGCAGTGCGTCTAAAAAGAAAACCGATTAAAGAAATTTTAGGAAAGATTATGGTTCGCGGGGTGGAGCAGTCTGGTAGCTCGTCGGGCTCATAACCCGAAGGTCGCCGGTTCAAATCCGGCCCCCGCTACCAATTCAGGAGGCAGACAGCGGTAATGATGGGTTTTTATCACGCCGGAGAAAAAAGTCAGAAAGGTCCGACCGAGAGAAGAAAGTATGTAAGGTTAGATGCCAGCATTCCAGTTCACTATTTTGTCATACCGGAGAAAAAAGAAGAGGAAATAGTGAAGAACTTTTGCCATAAAGCGCAAAGCCGCAATATTGGAGGCGGCGGACTATTGATAGATGTGCCGGTTCTGACCGATGAACTATTTTTTACTACCCACCTGATAAAAGTTCAATTCTCATTGCCGCAAAAGACAGAATTCATTACGGCCATTGCCAGGATGATTTCCGTCGAGAAACCGGAACACGTTGAAAACTTTTACGTAAGACTGGCCTTTATAAAGATTAGCAAAGAAGATAGGCAAAGCTTGATAGATTATATAAATAAAGAATGCGGCAAACCCTGAAAAGATACAGCTGTAAAAAAATAATAAAGGCTATGCTTTTCAACTATGCGCTATTTTGGATTGAGAATTATCAAGTTACTTATAATAACACTGTTACTGATAAATCTAACGGGCTGCGCTTTGCTGGGCACGATTCTTCAACTCGCGCCGCTGGCAGCTATCTTCGTCTATTACTCCGCGCCGTCTGAGATTGAGGACGGCAAGCTCCTCTGCTTTAAAACCGTCGAAAGCTATAAAGCGGCCGGCGGCAAAGACGCGTATTTGGCGGAGAGAGTTAAAAGTGAGTATTATCTCTGCCTCCTTGATTATGAAAAGGGTGAGATGCGGGAACTCGCGAAAATACTCAATGATAAACCTTACAGCCTGGAAGATGGCGTGATTTATTATGAAAAAGATGAAGGCAAAATCCTCTTTGCCTTAAGCGAGCCTGAAGGTACGTGGCAGTTGAACGTTGATGGGTCCGCGTTAGAGAAAATTTCTGAAGAGAAAATGGTGCCCGCGGGAGTTATTCGCTGGAAAGGCTGTTATGCCTATTTACCCCCGCCCTATTTTATAAAGGATATTTCCCGCCTAAATCCGTAGATATTTCCTGGAAAAACCGATTATAAAAAGAGGCATAATGAATATACCGCAGAGGGACTCCAGCATAACTATTATTTTGCTAAGCCCTACCGCGGTTACATCTCCGAAGCCAACGGTGGTAAAAGTAACCACACTGAAAT
>DAOVNW010000170.1 GCA_030630095.1 Candidatus Omnitrophota bacterium | reverse complement strand
GGCAGAGGTATTGGGGTGTGCCCATCCCCGTATTTTACTGCCGGGACTGCCGCAGGCCTTTACTTGACCCGGAGGCTATAGATTATCTGGTTAAGATAGTTGAGGTGGAGGGACTGGGCGTTTGGTTTGAAAAGGAGGCGGAGGAGCTTCTGCCTGCCGGCACAAAATGCCCCGTGTGTTCTCACGGCAACTTTGTAAAGGAGTATGATATTCTGGACGTCTGGTTTGATTCGGGTGTCAGCCATCAGGCTGTTTTAAGGCAAAGAGAAGGCCTTAGTTATCCGGCCGACCTTTATTTAGAAGGTAGCGACCAGCACAGAGGGTGGTTTCAAACATCTTTATTGACGGCTATGGCTATTGAAGGCGGGACGCCTTATAAAAAAGTTTTAACTCACGGGTTTATTGTTGACGGCGAAGGCAAAAAAATGTCCAAGTCTCTGGGCAATGCTATGCCGCCCGACGATTTGATAAAGAAGCTGGGGGTGGATATTTTAAGGCTTTGGGCGGCTTCGAGCGATTACAACAACGATGTAAATCTTTCGGAAGAGATACTGGCCAGGGTAACCGATGCTTACCGCAAAATAAGAAACACGATAAGATTTACCCTGGGCAATATTTACGATTTTGAAGCCGGCAGGGACAAAGTGGAGTATGATGAATTATTTGAAATAGATAAATGGGCGCTTGATGCCGCCAAAAGGCTTTATGATGAATGCCTGGAATTTTATGAATCATTTCAGTTTCATAAGGCCACTCAGCGAATTTATAACTTTTGCACCGTGGATATGTCCTCATTTTACCTGGATGTGCTTAAAGACAGGCTATATACCTGGGGCAGGAAATCGTTGGGTAGGCGTTCCGCGCAAACCGTTTTATGGAGCATATCGGCCCTGCTTGTCAAGCTTATCGCTCCCATACTCAGCTTTAGCGCGGAGGAAATCTGGTCGTATCTGCCGGGTGAGACGAAAGAAGAGAGCGTCTTTTTAAGCAGAATTGACGCCGGCGGGGTTGAGGAGAGATGGAGAAACGAAGAAATAAGGGGGAGATGGCGGGAACTGCTTAATGTCCGCGAGCTGGTTTTGAAATCTCTGGAACTCAAGCGCGGCGACAAAGTTATCGGTAACGCCCTGGAAGCTGAAGTTATCCTCTATGCCGCCAGCAGGGAGAAGTTTGAATTTTTTAACTTTTTCGCAAAAGAGTTGGCCGATATCTTTATTGTTTCAAAAGTTCGCGTTAAAAAAGTTGACAAACTGCCGCAGGATGGTCTATCTTCTCCGGAGATAACAGACACGGCGGTTTTAGTGGAGAAATCAAGTGCCTCCAGGTGCCCGCGCTGCTGGCGGTACGTTGACAATGTAGGACGGGATGAAGCTCATAAAGAGCTGTGTCTCAGATGCGCCGGGGCTGTAAAAGAACTTCAAGAAGGGGAGACCGGAAGGGGGAAATCATAATGCTAAAGATAAAGAGAATGAAAAAAGAAAAACTAGTCTTCTTTGGGAAACTATTGGATAGGCAGAGGGGTGAGATTTCAAGTGAGATTCGGCATTTGGGCGACGGCGCTTTGAATAAGACACTCAGAGAGTCATCCGGTGACCTTTCAAGCCACACTCTTCATATGGCTGATTTGGCTACCGACAACTATGACAGGGATTTTTCGCTTAGCTTGGTGAGTACTGAGCAAAAGGTCCTTAATAAAATTGACGAAGCCTTAAAACGCATAGAAGATAAAACGTACGGATACTGTATTAAGTGCGGCAAGAAACTTCCTGAAAAAAGATTAAAGGCTATGCCTTACGCGGAATTGTGCATAAAGCATCAGGAAGAAGAGGAGAATATTAATAAATAGTATGCTTTTTTTACTGGCCGCCACAGCAATAATATTTTTTGATCAGGCGGCAAAATACTTTTTAACCCTGCGTTTAACAGGCGGCAGTTTTATCAACTGCGGCGTTTTTGACATAAGGATAGTTCATAATACAGGGACCGCTTTCGGCCTATTTACCGGCAACAATACTTTCTTTGTCGTTTTGAGCCTGCTGGCTATAGCGGCCATAAGCACCCTTATGTTTCAGTCAGCGAAAAAAAACTTTCTATTTAAAATCTGTTTTGTTCTTATTCTCTCCGGGGCCGTAAGCAATTTGATTGATCGTGTAAGGGTGGGGTGCGTGATTGATTACATTGATTTCAGATTTTGGCCCGTTTTCAATATTGCCGACAGCGCTATAACGGTTGGGACGGCGGTTCTTATAATATCCATACTCGGAAGCGGAAAAAGTAAGGAGAGTTAAGCGGATGTACCCGGTAATCTTTAGGATAGGCCCTCTGACTATTTATTCCTACGGTGTGATGCTCTCTTTAGCCTTTTTGACAGCCGCCTGCCTAATGGCCGCGCGCTCTAAAAAGCGCGGGCTTAATCCGGATATAATTTTAGACCTGTCCGTATGCTTGTTAATTTCCGGTATTATCGGCGGACGACTACTACACGTCGCATTAAATTTTGATTATTACATATCCGATCCCATTGAAATAATTATGCTTCATCACGGAGGCCTGGCCTATCAGGGTGGAGTGGCGCTGGCGGGTTTATGCGGCTTTTGGTACCTGAAAAAGAAAAAGATAAATTTTCTTAAAACGGCAGACTTTGTTGTGCCTTATGTGGCTCTGGGCCAGTCTCTTGGGCGCATAGGGTGTTTTTTAAACGGCTGTTGTTATGGTAGAGAGACGAAGTGCGCCCTGGGCGTACTATTTCCCGGTAGGGAGGCTTGTGTTCATCCTACGCAGTTGTACTATTCGGCCAGCTGGCTGGCTGTATTTGTTGTGCTTAATATTCTATCGTCAAGAAAAAAGTTTAGGGGAAAAATATTCGCGCTTTATTTTTTATTCTATGGTTTTACAAGATTCTTTATAGACTTCCTAAGAGGCGACCTGTCAAGGGTTTTCTTTG
>DAOVNW010000117.1 GCA_030630095.1 Candidatus Omnitrophota bacterium | reverse complement strand
GATTTTTTATTTTTACTTACGGAAAGGATAAGGCAATTTCTCTCTTTTAAGATCTTTACAGCCGCTTCCTCGGTGGGAGCGTTTAAAGTGCCGGTTGACACCGTCCCATTTCGCTCTTTAAGGGTGTATTTAAATTCAGGCATAGGTTATTTTACTCCGAAGTAATCCTTAAGACCTCTTCTATCGTCGTCTGGCCCGCGAGAAATTTTTTAACGGCATTTTCCCGCAGGGTCTTCATGCCTTTTGACACAGCATATTCCTTAATCCTATCGCTTGACTCTTTAGCCAGAATCATATTCTTAATCTCTTCGTCAATCTCCATGACCTCAAGCGTCCCCATTCTTCCCATGTAACCTGTGTTATTGCACTGCTTACATCCTTGAGCCTGATAGCCGGCAACTTCTTCCTTCAAGCTAATGCCTAATTTTTTAAGAACCTCCCCGGGCACCTTATACTCACGGCGGCAGGCGGAGCAAACCCTTCTGCAAAGCCTTTGAGCAACAACTAAAATAAGGCTTGAGGCAATCAAAAAGGGCTCTACGCCCATATCAACCAGCCGCGTTATGGCGCCGGCAGCATCATTTGTGTGAAGCGTACTGAAAATCAACAAGCCTGTAAGTGACGATTTAATGGCAATATCAGCCGTCTCCGAGTCTCTAATTTCACCTACCATAATTATGTCGGGGCTTTGTCTTAATATTGACCTGAGCCCTGCGGCAAAAGTCAAATCTATTTCTGGTTTAACCTGAACCTGAGTTATACCTTCAAGCTGATACTCTACAGGATCTTCGATAGTCATCAAATTCACATGGGGCCTGTTAAGCTGGTTTAAAATTGAATAGAGGGTCGTTGACTTACCCGAGCCGGTAGGCCCGGTAACCAAAATCATACCATAGGGCTTAAGGATGGCTCTCTTAAAGGCCTCAAGAGGCTCTGGCAGGAAACCAAGCCTTTCCAGGCCCACGCTCAAATTGGACTTATCAAGAGCTCGCATAACAATTTTTTCACCATGAGTTATTGGCAGACAGGACACCCTAAAGTCAATCTCTTTATCTTTAAATTTTACCTTAAACCTCCCGTCCTGCGGCAGTCTTCTTTCGGTAATATCCAGATTGGACATTATCTTAAGGCGGGCCGTGAGGGCATTCTGATATTTTTTCGGTATTTCAAAAACCTCCTGAAGCTCCCCGTCAACACGGTAGCGGATACGCAAAATATTCAGATAAGGCTCTAAATGTATATCACTGGCTCTCTGCTTTAAGCCTTCGCCTATAATGCGGTCAACCATCCTGATAACCGGAACCTTCTCATCAACCCGCATCATCTGAACCTCGCCCTTTACGTGCTCCAACTCTATTGCCAGTCCGGACCCCGCCTCTTTTAACATATCCATCACTCCGGCGTTAACACCTCCATAGGCTGCCCTGATTGCCTTTTTAACCTCATCCGGAGTGCTGATAATCGGTTTAATCGTCATATTGGTTAAATTTTTAATATCATCAAGAGCAAATATATTTAAAGGATCGGCCATAGCAATAGTCAGGGTATTGCCAATTTTTGAAAGGGGTATTACAAGATGATGGCTGGCAATCTGTTCAGGAATAATCTTTAAAACGTCGGAGTCAATCTTATACTTGGAGAGCTTTATAATAGGCAGGTTTAGTTGGCTCGCCAGACAGCTCATCAACTGCTCTTCACTGACAGCCCCCTGCTTAACAAGAATCTTACTTAGCAAGCCTCCTTCATTCTTCTGAATTTGAATTGCCTTATTCAGGGCGTCCTCTGAAATGAGCTGGCTGTCAAGTAACGCTTTTTTAACTTTTTCCTCAAGGCTATTTTTGGCCATATTATTTCTCTCTATGAAAAATGTAAAAAGCTAAGCTACCGTAACCCTTAATGTTTCCTCTAAGGTAGTAATTCCCCTGGCGGCTTTTATTAAGCCGTTTTCTCTAATGGTATTCATGCCCTCAGAGCACGCCTGCTTCAATATGCTGGCTTCTGATTCCCTCTTAATAATAATATCTTTAATCGCGTTTGACAAAAGAATAGCCTCGCTAATTACCACTCTTCCTTTGTAACCCGTATTCTGACACTTGGAGCAGCCTTTTCCTTTATAAAAATTTTTTATCTCGGCATTAATTTTCTTTTCGATTTTGTCCAACCCAAGATTTTTCCTCAAATTATTATTTATTTCATAGGCCTCTTTACAGTCAGAACAAACTCTTCTAATTAATCTTTGAGCTATAAAAAGAAGGCAGGATGAGGTAATTAAAAAAGGCTCTACGCCCATATCAATCATCCTGATTACAGAGCCCGCGGCCGAGGTTGTGTGCAGGGTACTCAAAACCAGGTGTCCCGTTAAAGCGGCTTTGATAGCCACGTCAACAGTCTCAAAGTCCCTGATCTCGCCTACCATAATTACATCCGGATCCTGCCTTAATATTGACCTTAAGGCAGAGGCAAAGGTCAGGCCGGCCTTCGGCAGGCTTGTTACTTGATTTATCCCCTCTAATTCATATTCAACCGGATCTTCTACAGTAACTATATTTTTGGCCGGAGAATTAATAAGTTGTAAAACTGAATAAAGTGAGGTAGTTTTGCCGCAACCGGTAGGTCCGCAGACCAGGATCATACCGTGAGGACGCCCGGCACTTTCCTTTAATCTTTCCAATATTTGCTCTTCAAAGCCAAGTTTGTCAATATCTAAAGTTGACGATGACTTGTCCAAAACTCTCAGGGCAACCTTTTCTCCAAAGCTTGAAGGTAAAACAGATACCCTGTAATCAACCTCTCTTTTCAGCACCCTGACTTTAAATCTTCCGTCTTGAGGAAGGCGATGCTCGGCTATATTAAGGTTTGACATTACCTTTATGCGGGAAATAATAGCGTTATGAAGAGCCTTGGGCACCGTCGGACTTTCCCGCAGGATTCCGTCCACTCTATACCTTACCGTTGTCTTCTTCTCCTGCGGCTCAATTAAGACGTCACTTGCCCCACACTTAACAGCTTCGATAAGTATCAGGTTGGTCAATCTAATAACCGGCTTCTCGCCCATCATCTTCAGCAGGGTATCAGCGTCCTGAATTTTATCGTCTGAGCCTGCCTTAACCTCGTCTAAAAGGCCTTCATCGCCCTCCTTCAGGAGACTTTCAAACTTCCTGCCCTGGCCGTAATACCCGTCAAGGGCATTAAAGATTTCTTCTTCACTGCTTATAATAGGCTGAATAACAAATCTGGTTAAGGCCTTTAAATCATCAATAGCAAAAACGTTTAAAGGGTCGGTCATAGCAATAGTTAAAGTATTGCCTATTTTTGAAACCGGTATCAAGACATACCGCCTGGCCACCTCTTCCGGAATTAATTTAATAATCTCTTTGTCTATCTTGAGCTTGCTGAGAGAAATGAGAGGAATGCCCGAACTCTCACTTAAAGCCGCCATCAGGTCATCGTCTTTAACAAACTTTAAGGAAATCAGTATATCTCTCAGCTTCCCCTGTTTTTGTTTTTGTATCTTGAGCGCTTCCTCAAGCTGCTGTCGGGTAAGCAGTTTGCTGTCTAATAAAATTTTAATAACTTCTTCTTTTAAGTTTTTTGCCATCTATAGATTTTACTCCTTGGGGGCAGTGCCGCCCTGGCTGTTTTCTTCATCCACTTGCCGTGGAGCGTTGCTAAAGTTAAGTTTAGAAATATCCCCTTCCTGCGTAACGATATTTCCGTATAAGCGGTTTATGGCGGCCTTTATATCGCTTGCTGTACTGACAAAGGTCGTAACTTTACAGCTCGTTATATATTCAATGTCTTTTATGGCAAAATCATTCAGCGGATCTGACATAACTACAGTCAGGACATTGCCAATTTTATCAATGGGAATAAGAAAATATTGCCTGGCAACATTCTCCGGCACAAGCTTTATTGCCTCAATATTGATGTCATAATTACTCAAAGGCAGGTAAGGAAAACCATACTGGTCAGCCAGGGACATAACCAGATTCTCTTCATTAATGAAACTCAACTCAATTAAAATCTGCCCCAAAAGGCCGCCTTTTTCCTTTTGAAACTTCAGGGCTTCATCCAGCTGAATCTGTGTAATTATCTTTTTCTCAATGAGAAGCTGTCCTAGTTGTTTTTTCATCTTTCTGTCCTTTTATAGATAATTATTCTTCCAACCCTCTCTTGACACTTTCTATCGCCCTACTAACCCTTTTTCT
>DAOVNW010000097.1 GCA_030630095.1 Candidatus Omnitrophota bacterium | reverse complement strand
CGTAGAAAGCATAATAAAGCGTTCTACACCACTCTCAATTGCCTCTTCGGCAATTATCTTTGTGCCAAAAACATTATTCTTTATTGCCTCCATGGAATTGAGTTCCATGAGCGGCACATGTTTGTGTGCCGCGGCGTGAAAGATAATTTCAGGGTTATATTTAGCAAAAACTTCTCTTACTCTTTTTAAATCACATATATCGCCGACCACCGGTACTTTTTTCAGGTTGGTGAAAAACTGGCCTAATTCCATGTCAATATAAAATAGAGCATTCTCACTTTTTTCAAAAAGAATCAGCTTCTCCGGTGAAAGCCTTGCAGCCTGCCGGCATATTTCTGAGCCGATTGAGCCGCCCGCCCCGGTTATAAGCACAACCTTTCCTTTAATATAACCGGCTGCCTTTTCTTTATCTAAAACAACCTCATCTCTACTAAGCAAGTCCTCAAGATTTACTTCCCGCAATTGCTTAACTTTAACCCTCCCGTCCATAACGCCGGAAATATTAGGAACTGTTCTGTATTTTGCCCCGCTTTTTACGCAATAGCCCACGATATCACGCATTTGATCTGAATTAAGGGTCGGGATAGCAATAACAACCTCCCGGACATTATATTGTTTAACAATCTCCGGGATATCCGATCTTGTGCCTAATACTACAGCTCCGTGAATACTTCTTTTATATTTCAGGGGGTCATCATCGACAATACCAACCGGTTCATAATTATGGTTATAACGATAGATCATCTCTCTAATAATCATCTCTCCCGCGTCTCCGGCCCCGACAATTAAAACTTTCTTACGATGTCCATTCCCATTTTTTGCCTTCCCCCGCAACGGCCGGCTAAGGCGTATAAAAAATCTTGCACCGCTTAAAGCAACGGTCAAAAGAAGCCAGTCAATTATAAATATTGAGCGCGGAACTCCCTCGATACGAAACCCCATAATCAACGCGATAATAACCAGCGAGCTCACAGTTGCTGTCTTAATAATCTGTATTAAATCCTTTATACTCGCGTACTGCCATAAACCTTTATTAAGCTTAAAATAAATCATGCCCAGCATCCGTATACATAACATAAAAGGTAATGTCTTGGTGGCTGTAATTAGATATTCCGCCGGCGGGGCTCCGTCAAACCTTATAAAATAGGCAGCCGTATAGCAAAACGCGGTAATAAAAACATCTGTCATAAAAACCAGTTTTTCCTGCCAGCTTTTTATGTATCTTGTCATTTAATTTTATCCCTTATTAAAAGTATAGGTATTAATTTAAACGCCCGCTCATTTTTCCGCGTGTATATTCAATAAATCGGTTCTCATCTTCTTCTTCTTTGAAAGTAAAAAGTTTCACCCCGGCCTCAAATACTTCTATATTTTCTGTTGGCTTTAAAGAGCCAACCCATTGCACCTGTCCTTCCAAATGCAAAGGCTGTGATTGAGAGGGGAGAACAATTTCCAATTTAATAATATCGCCGGGCGTTAAATTCTTCTCGCAAATAAAACAAATCCCCTCAATACTCAAATTCCTGGTTATAGCAGAAGTCTTTTCAGAAAGAGTCTGGTTCCGGCCTTTCTTCTGAACTTGAAAATTAATTTTGCTTTCAGAATTAAATCTTAAATATCTCCTTCTATTTACAAACCCCTCTGCGCGCATATTGTCTCCTTCTTGCTTCGGCAGTAATTATAAATCCTCTTTATCGCCCCGCATACTTTCTCAACCGCATCCGGCCGCATATGCCCGTATAAAGGCAGGGCCAAGCCTTCTTCGGCCGCCTTTTCTGTTACCGGAAGCTTACCATTATAATCGAGCCCAAGTAAAAAATACGCCTTTTGCATATGCACCGCGGGATAGAAGTATTTTTTGGTCTGGATATTTTCCGCCTTTAATGCCTCGTAGAGTTCGTCCCTCGTCATTCCAAATTGCTTCGCGTCTATAAAAATCACCATATAATTGCCGGAGGATATATTTCCTTCCAATACTTCCTGAAAACTTACCCCCTCCAAAGAAGATAACAAACCTTTATACTCTTTGATCAGCTTTCCCCTTGTATTTAAACATTTTTCTATATTCCGGAGATTCTTAAGGCCGACAAGCCCGTGGAGCTCACTTATCCTGGCGCTTAATCCCACATCATCTATATCACTGCCGTCTCTACTTTTGCCGTAATCCCTTGCCCTTCTTAAAAATTCCGCGAGCTCATCATTATTAGTTGTAACCAATCCGCCTTCGATTGCCGTTAAAACCTTTGTCGGGCTCAGACTGAAAACCTCAACATCGCCGAATCCGCCTGCCTTTAGGCCCTGACACTTGCTTCCAAACCCTTGCGCGCTGTCAAAAATAAGCTTTAAATTATTGCGCCCGGCGATCTTTGTAAGTTCTTTAATCCGCGGGGGATTGCCGAAAATATAAACCGGCATGATCGCCGAAGTTCTGGAAGTGATCTTTTCCTCTATCTTAGAGGCGTCTATATTGTAAGTCCCTTGCTCGCAATCTACGAATACAGGCTTGATATTATTCCAGATAAGTGAATGTACTGTCGCGGTAAAAGTGAAACTTGGCACAATCACCTCTCCTTTTAAACCCAATCCTTTTACAGCAAGCATAAGCCCGCTGGTAGCGTTTGATACTGCTACCGCGTTTTTTACATCAAGATACCCGGCACAAGCCTCTTCAAACTTCTTTACATATTTAGAAGTAGTAACATTGCCTGAAGAAAATATCTCTCTTATTTCAGAAACAATTTCATCAGGATCAAATAATGTCGGCCTAATTATATGCAATAAATCTTTAAACATCGGCTCCCCGCCAAAAATCACCGGATTACTATCCATCTTTTCCTCTACCTTTCTATCTGTGATCATCCGCGTCTCTTTATCTGCGATCATCTGTGTATAAATAGCGCTATTCCCACCATCACCGCCTGCACCCCGCACATAACACCCCAAACAACCGGCTGGTTCCATATCTTTTTAAGTAATAAATCATAAATATGATCCCGGTCACCGATAAAAAGAGGGTTTTTTCTAATTAAACGCCTTATAATCGCCAGCGCCATATCAAATACAGGCACACCAATAATTAAAATCGGAACAATAAAATTAATCACCTTATAAGGAGCAGATGTAGCCATAACTGCCATTGTCCCAAGCATAAACCCTAAAAACCCGCTTCCGGCATCCCCTAAGAACATCCTTGCCGGATAAAAATTGTACGGCAAAAAACCAAGTAAACTCATAAATAGAATTACCGAAAGGCTCACCAGGAACATATTTCCGGTTTGTAATCCTAAAAAGAAAAATCCCGCGCAACTCACCAAAGAAACTCCCGCACAAAGCCCATCCATCCCATCAATAACATTAAACGCGTTTATTGCTCCAACTATATAAAATAGGGTCAAGGGGATAGCTATGCAGGTTATAGGAATAAAATTTACCTTTATTCCCGTAAGCAAAATAATAATCCCTGCCAAAATTTGCATCATAAGCCTAAGTGACGGTTTCACCCTTTTCAAATCATCCCATAACCCCACTCCAAACACCAATAATCCCCCCATACTTATAGATATAAGTTTTAAATAACTGGTGACCGCCTGCCCTGAGTATAGTCGAAGGGTTGACTGTGGACTGTAAACTAATAGCCCTAACCCTATAATGTAGGCTATTAGAATCACAGCTCCCCCCAACAGCGCCACCGGCTTTCCATGTATCTTAAGCGCGTCCCCATCCGCCTTATCAATACAATTCATATTCAAGGCAGTTTTTCTAATCAAAGGGGTAATCACTAAAACTACAATAAACGGTAATATATAAATCATTGTCCTCTAATCAACCTATCTATCTCCTCCATCAATTTCGGCAAATCAAAAGGCTTATTCATATATGAGTTTGCTCCAATAACCCTACCGATAATTCTGTCCACATCTTTGTCTTTACCGGTTAACATAATAATCGGCACATTATTCTGATCCCTTCTGATCTCTCTGCATACCTCTTCACCCGGTAATTTAGGAAGCATTAAATCTAAGATAACAAGGTCAGGAACCGTTTCTCTTACTTTCTTTAATCCTTTCCTGCCGTCTTTAGCAATAATTACCCTAAATCCCCGTTTTTTTAAACATGAGAATAAAAGCCGGCGGATAACCTTATCATCCTCTATTACCAGGACTTTCTTTCTTGCCTTAACATTTTTTGATAAAAAGTACCCACCTGGGTTTCTTGTCATATCATTCAATATTTAAGTCTTATCCTTTCTATATTTGCCTACACAATATTATACAAAAATATACAATACTATATTTTATTTCCAAAAAAATTTTCCCAAACAGTTTCTATGGTAATATTATATCATAAAATATAATTTACGTCTGCTAATTAATTCTACCTTACCGATTTCCACATACGCGGTGGAAATGCGGCTAATGGGGTTTAACATTACGATAAACTTCGTTACGAAAAATATCGTAACATATATTACCAAGTTTGAAATAGCTAAGGAATAACACTCTGCAGGCGTTTATCTGTGCTAATCTGCGTCTTCTTCATCAGCGATCATCTGTGTTTGCAATCATCCCTGTCCTTCGGCTGTCCTCCGAAGCTTTAAATCTTTATAGTATGTTCCCCTTTCTTACTCAAAACTTCTTTTTTCCAAAAGCGCCTTAATATATATTTTAGCATTTACTACAAAATCTTTTTCTTCCTCCTT
>DAOVNW010000046.1 GCA_030630095.1 Candidatus Omnitrophota bacterium | reverse complement strand
AATCGTAGGCCAACCTACAGCATCCGGTACGCCCGGCACCAGATGCGCAACCAACATTACACCTGATTCTGTATCCCAATAATAAGTACTTGAAACTGGGGGTCTAATTGATTTCTGGGCAGTCATTTCATCAACTACAGGATGAATGTCAAGCGTAATAAATTTACTCCCCGAAGCTACGTGAGGAGTTACTTCCAATGAAATACCTGTGGTAGATTCCTCAATGGTTGTTTTTATATTCCAAATCGGATGATCAGCCGTTCCTAAGTTCTCCAGCTCTACCTCGCTTACATAGGGTAATGTTGTCGTAGACTCCATTTTCGCCATTTGGCCGGCAACTGTCATAACCCTTGGAGCAGAAAGCGTATTAGCTTTTCCTCTTTGTTCCAAAGCATGTAGATTGGCGCGTAAGTAATCCCCGGTAAAAGATGTTTTCCCTACATAAAAATCAGCTCCATAATTAGTTCCAGGAAAACACTCTCCATCTTCTCCAAATTCAGGATCGCTAATCGGCCAGTTTATGTTATCGGCAGTTCTTCGATCATTAGGATCTACATGCTGCCACGAATTTCCTACACTTAAATCAGAAAACGCAGGAGCCATACCCGGGCCGCCAGCTCTATGCCAATACCACTCTATGCCAAACTCATCTAAATCGCTTGTGCCCACCTCCACAAACCTGGCTTCAATCATAACCTGTGAAGGACCGACATCAAACTCCTTAATTAGCTCCCGGATTAACTTGTGGTTAGTCGGAGTATCTGTTATAGTAAGGATGCCTGTAGTCTTATCTAAAACTATCTTTCTGCCCTCCTGCGGCGAAAGCGCTTCTTCCAGATAGTCTTTAATCGTCATACTGTTTTGCGCGAAACATAACGAATTTATAGCTATTAGAATTAAAAACGCGCAAATGCTAATTTTTTTTATCATAGTTAGTACTCTATAGATTGTTTTTGTTGATAAGAAGAGCAGTTAAAAGTCTTCATCTTCTTCGATATCTTCACCGACGCCAAATTGAGTCAGGCCGATTTCGCGGACGGTTCGCACGCCGTATTTCAGTTTGTATGTCCTGGTAACCAAGACTTCTTTAAATGAATCCTTATCTGAAATCCAGATATACGCCGGCTCCACCTTATACATCAGATCTGTTGTTTTGAGGGTAATATCAAGCAGGTCCAAAAGGGGCATCGGGGTTACAGTAGTAAAGGAGACATTAAGCGTCTCTCCGCCGGCGGCCTTCTTCAGGGCACCCTCATTAAGTATAATATTAACTCCTGTCAGCTTAACCAGTTCCCTTATAACATCGCGGATATCGGCATCACTCAAACTCAAAGCCGGTACTATATTTTTGTTTATTTTGGCCCTTAATTTCTTCTCGGCCGCTTCTTTTTCCTTTTCAGCAATCTCCTCTGCCGATATCTCTTCTTTCTCTTCTAACCCTTCACGCCTCTCAGGAGGCAGATATGACCTTTCTACGTCCATCATCAGTTTCTGCTCATGAGCCTTTTTTCTCAGCATCATCAGCTTTTCTTCCTTCGTCATTCGCTTTATCTCATCCTCAACGTGCTGTATTCCGGCTCTGGAACTCTCTATTCCGTAAGTCTTGCCGCCGATCAATACCTCCCGGGCATTTTTAATGTACTCCTGGGCGTTTATGTAGCGCGGATAACCCTCCGGGACTAACAACATCTCATCAATACACTTCTGCATATAGCCCTTGTTATAATAAGCTACCCCTTTATTATAACGCTTCTTTGTAGCGCTTTGCAGTTTATCTATAGCTTTATTGAGATAACTTTTCGCCTTTTTATTATCCGGTGACATCTCAAGTACCAGATGAAACTGCTGGATGGCTTCATAGTAATAGCCTTTATTGAAGTAATATATGCCTCTTTGGGTCCTGCCCTCAACAAGGATCTCGCTTTCTTCCTGCCGCAGCTGTTTTCGTTCGGCTAATTTTTTGGCAAGATCTTCAGCCTTACCTTTTGCTTCACCGTAAGCAGTACCGCATACAGTTAAAACCGCTATCAAACTCACTATTGTCAAAACCAATGAAACTCTAATCCTGAGCATTATAAAAACTCCTTTTTTATATTTTTCTAACAACTTATTAAACTGCAAACGCCAATCTACCGCTTTTCCGCCTCCAGCTTAATAACCAAGCGTTGGTGAGTACTTTCATTGTATAATACCACACAAGTGGGTGCAATGTCAAGTATTTTGAAATTTTCAACAATATCCCCTCTTTTGACGTCAACTACCTCCTTGGTCATGGTTATAAACAAAACTGCCTGATAATCATCCCCTAAAATCCTTTCTCTGAGGGGCAGCCTGATCTCTTTACCAGCGGCATCCTCAACTATCGCGTAGTCTTTTCTGATCTTTACCACCATATAGTCATCAATCCGCTCCTTCTCCTTCACGAAGTAATTTCTTTTATCAACCTTAATCTGTCCCACCACTCCGGTTAATGACTGTATATAGCCTTTATAGACTATATCCATGTAAACGGGACTGCAGCCTTTATACTTAAAGAGCGGCACTATCGGCGGGGGAATGAAAAACTTCCTAAACGCCTGCCTCTCAAAATAAGCTTCATACTCTGAGAAAGAAGCAGCCTTGCTCAGCTCTACGATAGTTTCTTTATACGCGTCTATGCCCTCTATGCTTGAAGGCGGCGATATAAATTTGCAGTTCGCAAGCTCCTTTTGAACGTCAATACCCTTTAGATAAAGTCCTCTTTGATAGCCTCCGAATAACGCCGCGGCCGCGATAAAAAGCAGGAAAAAAACAATTTTTTCCATATAAGTTACAATAAAATTCTTTTTCATTCGCTCTATTGGTTAATTGTCTGTCAAAAAAATAATAGCGGCAATAATAAAATTACCCTTAACCCTTTCTTTTGAGTCCGGCATAGAGTCTATTTTCAGCTCCTCCGGTATAAAGATAAAGTCCGACTCAGACAGCCTGAAGAGGAACCCGGCCAGATTTTTAATGTTTGAGGTGATCTCCAACCTTACAGGAAAAACCCGGTACTTAAATTCACCCTTCTTTTCCTTAATGGCTCCATCATTAAGCTTGAGAAGTTCAATGTCTTCAATGGTTTCAATTCCGCTTTCAAACATCAATGATATCAACTCTTCTATGATCTCCAGCTGTTTAGTCAGGTTTGGAACCTCTTTATCGCGCGGAATCTTGGTTTCATACTCTTTAAACCCTAAGAATACAGCCTCATCCTTAAACTCCAACTGCTTGCCGCGGGCCTTTTTTCTAAGATTTTTTTGAACTTCAAATATCTTTTCTTTAAACTTTAGGGACTCCATTACTTCTATGGGCATCTTTACAGCCTGCCCATCATTTTTTTCCATAAGGCCGTTATATATTTCAACAAGCGCCTCATCTTTTTTCGTCAGGTAGCCAATCCACTCAAGAGTAGGAGCATTTTTCTTTACCATCGTAAAGTTCTCCAGAAAAGTCAACTCCTTCTTAATCTTGCTTTCAACACTTCTCTTACCGTTTAGAAGCGCCGTAAAAAAACCGGCAGAAATAACAATACCTATAATGAGTAAACCCATAAAAATAAAGGCGAACAAATTCTTTTTTAGCAGTTTCATATAGAAATTCATTTTACTATATGCCTTTCAACCGGGTTTTCTTTCTTTCTAACATAATAAACCGGAGTTTTTTTCTTCAACTTTAACTTCAATGTAAATATAATATTGTACTCATCTATCTCTTCCTCCTCTTGAGGAGAAGGACGGTCCGCCCTGAGTGTTTCTACCTCAGAAAAATAATCTAACCTTAGCAAACTTTCTTTTATATTTTTAACGGTATCAAACGGCCCCGTTGTTTTTCCTTCAATAATTATAGTTTCCAAGTCCGGATCAGCGGCTAACTTTGTCAACCAGGCTTCTTTAGGCACAATAGCGTTTACTTCGGACATTACGTCAAGCCAGAATCTCTTCTGGCGAATAAGGCCGCCGAGAAAATCCAGCTTTGCCTCAACGCCTTTGTTTTGCTCCTGAAGCTCGCGAATAGAACACTGATTTCCGCGGTACTTATCCATCTCACCGGTTATGGTCAGCAGGTTTTTCCGGCTTAGCTCTTTCGACTGAGAGCAGAAAAAAGACAACATCAGAAAAATACCCAAAAGCACAATCTCAGAAGCAATTACATAAAGCTCTTTCTTGCCGAACTCCTTCAGCTTTCTTTGTTCTTTGGATATCAGGTTAATCTCTATGGAAGGTGTCTGGACGGCTGAGAGCCCCAGGCCCAGGGCCACTCCCAGCCTATCTTCTATAGCATCAAGGTTTGCCTTCATGTATTTGTTAACAATAAAGCTTTTTAGGAGATTGACTTTTCGGGTCTTGATTTTTAAGCTTTGCTCAAAAAACCTCTCGACGCACATAATCTTTGAAGCGCCCCCTGTTAGAAGAACCTCTTGAAAAGCGGCCGTTTTATCAAACTGAGATTTGTAATAACTGATAGAGCGCATGATTTCCGCTAACAGATCTGTAAGTACGGGGCTGATAGCCTTGGAAATAAGATCAGACCTCGGGGTCAACTCTTCATCCCCCGCAGCTCCGGCAAGGATAATGCCTTCTTTTCTCTTCATGGCCTCTGCCTGTTCAAGGCCTGTCTTCATCTGCTTACTTATGGCTTTTGTTAAATCATCACCGCCTATGGGGATACTTCTAATCCATATCTGCTTGTCTTTAGCAATGATAACGCTGGTTATCTTCGCCCCAAAATCAAGAATAATCACGTTGCTTTTAACTTCACCGTTAAACTTGAGTATGTTATAAAGGGCAATAGGAGCCGCCTGCATAGAAACAATATCTACACCCTTAGCCTGAGAAACCCGGCGGTATATATTATCAATAATATCTTTCTTTACGGCGGAGAGAAAAACCTCCAACCGAGGAGACTTTGAGTTTTCGAATAATTGATAATCCCAGATAACCTTGTCTATGGGAAAAGGAATTTGCTGTTGAGCTTCATATTTTACTACCTGCTCTATTTTTTTCTGGGAAATTTTTGGCAGTTTAACGTAACGGGTAAAAACTGATTGGCCGGAAACAGAAACGGCTGCCTGGCAGGAGTGGATTTTTTCGCTTTTCAATAAAGCGATTATGGCCGCGGGAATAAACTTCACGTCTTTCAGTTCTACGACCCTGGCTTTTTCCAGCTGAATCTTATTTCTTACTTTTTTAAATTTAACAAGCTTGACAGAGCTGCTGCCTATATCTAATCCGATTAAATTTTTTGTCGTTGCCATAAAAGTACCAGTTTATTAAAAGTTCAAATCAGTCAAATCCTGCCGTAATAGTATATAACACCTTTTAGATTTAATCAACAACTTTTAATTAATTTTTTGGGTCATTCTTAACTAAGTTGAATAGGTTTCAATAACTTAATAATTTGTAAGTTATTAGAATAAATTAAGAATACCCCATGATTACATAGATTATTAAAAGATTGCAGAGATTAACTTCTACTACTATATCGGTGTAATCGGTTTTTTAACTTGTGCCCGTAAGGGTATCGCTGTAATCAGGTTCTTTCGTCCAACTTAAACAAAAAAGAACCAATTTTTTTACCGTGGTGCTTAAACTAAGGAAGAGCGGCTTCGGGGTTTTCTTTCACGCTAATAGGAAGATTAAATTAATGCGTCGGTATATAAACTGTATTTACGAAAGTCTTGGTAAGCCTTCCCTGTTTGTCCTGGGCAATTATGGTAATCTCAACCGCCTTGGGCAGGTAATCTCGATTTGTAGGATCATCAGGATCCCAAGCAGTAACCCAGCCGGGAGAAGGTACTAATTTATGATCGTAATATCTGAAAGTTAAGGTTTTAATATTTTCCGCTATCGGGCTCCACGTTCCTGTGGCGCCGCCGCCATAATCTTTTTTATATCTTTTGAGCGTCGTACCGTCAAGCCAGTAGCCCAGCTTGGTCAAATCGTACTCATTGGTACTATAGTTAATATTAAAGGCGGCGGTAAAAGAAAGCTGTTCCAATCCACCATTCCATTTAAACTTCTGCAGGGTGCTGGCGGCAGAGGAGCTCTTATAGGCGCAAGCCAGCTCTCTTGTCATACGGCTGAGAGCCTCCCTGGCATTTTGATAAACCTGCAGTTTGGCCTCAGTCTGGGTCCACGCGCGGTTGGCTTCGATAAAAACCATAGTCATACTTCCCATCACTATCACCAGAATGACGCTGGCTATCAAAACTTCGATTAAGGTAAAGCCTTTCTTATTCGGCAATATATGTAATAAATGTCTCACTTTTATAGACACCTTTCTCCTGCCATTGAATTACTAAACTAACACTCTTTAAATTGCCTGGAGGATTAATTTCTGTAACGGTTACCTGCCCTTTAATATCACTGCCAAGATCTGACCAGCCTCCGGATGCCGCACCATCAATACTATAAGCTACTCCATTTTTAGAAGCATCTGCTTTAGGCCAAGTCGCCTCCAGATAACTATATCCCCCCAGTTTAAAATTCTCTATCTCCTGCTGGGCATGAATGGTGGCCTCAGTCAGCATACTTGCCCTGCGGGAGGCCTGAAAACCCACCGGAAAGAGGCTCAAAATACCTACCATGCCTATCGCCAGTATGGCCAGGGCAATCACAATCTCTAAAAGTGTAAAACCCTTACTTTTTCTCATTTGTATTCCTCCTACCCACATATTTTACCATAAATAGGCTATTATATCAAATGAAGTTTTCCCTGATACAAACTACTCGAAGCCGGTATGCTAATCTTCCTCGTACTCTTCGTAATCCTTAACCTTTATTCTGGCGGTATTTGAAAGAACAGTTATTTTAATACTTTTACCCTTTTTTAAATTTTTTATCTCAACGGTGCCCCCATTAGAAGTGCCGTGAGAGGTAAAAATGGCCTTAGCATCGGTAAAGGTAGTGGTAATTACAAACGCGGAACTTAACTTTATTTTTTCCGTCTTACCTACTTTGGTGGGAGTCGAACTGCTTAAATCCGTATAGATATCCATATCAAGACAGTTGCCTGAAGGGGTAAAGTCAACACGGTACCGCTTGCCCTGAGCCTCAGCGCTAACCTTTGCCCGCCGCAAAGTCGAAGCAATGGTCCTACTGCTTGTTTTAACCTCCGCGCTTGAATACCCGCCCCAACAGTAAGGAACAGCTATTGCCGTTATTACACCGGCAATAAGCAGAACAACCAAAAGCTCAATCAATGTAAATGCTTTTAATTTACCTTTCTTACTCATCTTTACCTTATTTTGATTATTATAAGTTGCGGTGTGGAAGCGCTTAATTTATCACGAAAACCGCTCTCGCGCAAGGTATTTTTTAATAAGTATAAGGGGTCATATAAGGGGTCAAGTCTTAACTT
>DAOVNW010000116.1 GCA_030630095.1 Candidatus Omnitrophota bacterium | reverse complement strand
TCTTGCTTCAATTTGCCCTTCATTAAATGCCTGCTTTATATTCGGCGCGGCCAAAATAAGTATTACAAGTATCAACAGTCCGGCAACAACTCTGACAGCTCCTAATATTATTCCCGCTATGGCAAAACCCCTGCCTCTTATCTTATTTTCTGATTTTTTTATTTTAAGGAGTGCCATAATCCCTGTAATAAGGGCGGCCAGGCCTGTAAGCGGCACAAAAAAAAGTAATGCCAGCGCGAAACTTACAATTGCCATAGGATCCGCGCGTTCGGACTTCTGAACTTCATTTATTACCATTAATTATCTTCAGCTTCTTCCATTATCTTTTCCGCGATCACAAAGGGTACTTGGGCATACTTTTCAAAGTGCATTGAATAGGCCGCCCGTCCTGAGGTCAAAGACCTCAGGGCTGTCGCGTAGCCAAACATCTCAGCCAGCGGCGCCTCAGCTGAAACAATCTGCTGTTTGCCCTTTATCTCCATACCCAGCACCTTGCCTCGCCTGGAACAAATATCCCCGACAACGTTGCCCACATACTCTTCAGGCGTGCTAATCTCAATTGACATAGAAGGCTCAAGAAGCAGGGGAGCCGCTTTTCTAAACGCTCTCTTAAAACACTCCCGCCCGGCAAGCTTAAAGGCCAGTTCTGAAGAGTCAACGTTGTGAAAAGAACCGTCAACTAAGTCAACACTTACGTCAACCACCGGATAACCGGCGTAAATACCCTTCTGCATAGCGCTGATAATCCCCTTTTCCACAGCCGGGATATATTCTTTGGGAATAGCGCCTCCGGTAATCTTATTGTTAAATTCAAAACCTTTACTGGCATCAGTCGGCGCTATTTCAAGAACCACATGGCCATACTGGCCTCTGCCTCCGGTCTGTTTGGAGTGCTTATACTCATCGGATGATTTTTTCATAATAGTCTCCTTATAAGCAACTTTGGGCTGCCCCACGTCTCCTTCAATCTTAAACTCCCGCCTCAACCTGTCTACAATAATATCGAGGTGAAGTTCGCCCATACCGGAGAGAATCGTTTCTTCTGTCTCCTGATCAGTTTTAACAGTAAAAGTCGGATCTTCCTCGGCAAGTTTTACTAAACCCTTGCCCAACTTATCTATGTCGGCGCGGCTCTTTGGTTTAATACTAATCGACATAACCGGCGCGGGAAATTCCATTGCTTCCAGGATAATCGGATTGTCCGGATCGCAGAGAGTGTCACCCGTTACCGTATAGTCAAGGCCAATGGCCACGGCAATATCACCGGCGTAAATACTATCTCTTATCTCGCGCTGATTAGCATGCATCTGGAGAATTCTGCCAACTCTCTCTTTCTTATCTTTAGTCGCGTTATAAACGTAAGAACCTGAATTTAGAAAGCCGGAGTAAACTCTGAAGTATATCAATTTGCCCATATGAGGGTCGGTCTGTATCTTAAACGCTAAAGCGGAAAAGGGTTCATTGTCATCCGCTTTTCTCGCAATTACCGCTTCCTTATCGTCCGGGCCGCGGCCTTCCGCGGGCGGCAGATCAAGTGGTGAAGGCAGATAATCGGTAACCGCGTCAAGCAGCCTCTGCACCCCTTTGTTTTTGAATGCTGAGCCGCATAAAACCGGGACTATTTTATTGGCAATGGTACCCATGCGAATAGCCGCCTTTAATTCTTCTTTAGTAATAGCCTCCTCCGACTCAAGATACTTTTCCATTAGACGGTCGTCAAGCTCAACGGCCTTTTCAACCATAATGTGGTAGTATTTTTTCGCGACTTCCAGGCTGTCAGCGGGTATCTCTTCGATATGGAAGTTCTTGCCCAAAGATTCGTCATCATAAATAACGGCCTTCATTTCCAACAGGTCAATAATCCCATGGAAGCTATCTTCAGCCCCTATAGGTATCTGAAGCGGTATCGCGTTGGCTCCAAGCTCATTTTCAATACTCTTTATCACGCTAAAAAAGTCAGCGCCAACTCTATCCATCTTGTTTACAAAGGCTAATTTCGGCACGCTGTACTTGTCCGACTGCCTCCAGACCGTCTCTGACTGCGGCTCAACGCCTCCGACAGCGCAAAATACGGCAATAGCTCCGTCAAGCACCCGCAGGCTTCTTTCTACCTCAACGGTAAAATCAACGTGCCCGGGGGTATCAATAATATTAATCCGGCAGTCTTTCCAATGACAGGTTGTAGCCGCGGAGGTAATGGTAATACCCCTTTCCTGTTCCTGCGCCATCCAGTCCATCTGAGCCTTGCCGTCATGAACCTCGCCTATCTTATGCGAACGCCCTGAGTAAAAGAGAATACGCTCGGTAAGTGTAGTTTTTCCGGCGTCAATATGCGCCATAATACCGATGTTTCTCACCTTATTTAAATCAATTTTCCGTGACATCTTCTTTATACTCCTTATAGTTTAGATAAAGTGAATTATTATACAAACTTTTATGATTTTTGTCAAGCGAAAAATAGAGGCCAATATGCTGAAAATTGCGTGAATTACTTCACCTTTGAGGCGGGTGAAGCCGGTAATTTTTCACTTCCATTATAACGCCTCTACGTGTATAATTACAATTGCTGACAGAGTATTTTGGCGGAGGCGAACAATAAAGAAAGCGGGCGGTATAAAGGGGGAGTATGGTAAAAAAATTAAAGCGATTACAAGTAGTTTTACTAATTTTGGCCTTTTTCAGCGTGTCTTACGCTGAGGAGATTGAATCAAAGATATTTTTGGACTACCTTGATTGTTTTCGCTATATGGCGGAAAATAATCATTTGGGAACCGAAGAGGCAAATATCTGTAAGCTGGCCGCGGAAAGTTCGGTGGATAGATATTTTCAGGAAAATTCCGGAGAAATCATACTTGTCTTTAAACTAAACTACTTCAAAGGCCGCTACAGCACCATTAGGGGAGCTCAAAATAACGGGCCATATTATATCTTTCTGGAGGCAGACGACTGTTTTGAATATATCGGCCGCATGGAAGGCAACAGCTACCAAAAGGATAACTCTAACGGAAAAATGACATTCTCTACAACCTGGCATGTAAGCAGCAATGAGAGTATTGAAAGTATTTACGAGTATGACGACGGGGTTTTTAAGCACTTATCCAAGGCATTATATCAGTATTCCCCCGATGGCTTAAAATCAAAAATCAGAGTTTACGATACAAATTAAATCCGGTAAGCGAAACCGCCAAATAATAATGGGTTTAATTTATATTTTTAATATTTTCTCTTCCTCCAGATAAAAACCTTGTCGTTCGGGCGTGCTCGAAAAGGCACCTTGACTCCAACTATCTCTCCCTTACCAGCCTTCTCAACGGCCTTATGATTTATTTCCATCTCAACTGCCTTAAAAAAATTCGCCGAGGTCTTACTGCCGCTTATTAATATCTTATCGTTCTTCTTCAAAACGCCGCTTCTTACAATAACTTCGGCTACACCAATTTTACCAAAGAACCTCTTTACCTCGCCCAGATAAACCTTATCATATCCCCTTTGAACCTTTCCACCAGAAGCTGGCGGCTTCTTAAAGTAAAAGCCGTCTGAAAAGCCGCGGTGATATACTGCTTTTAACTCTTTTGTTAATTCTTTCTTGAGTTTTGCTGTCAGCTTCTCTTCATAATAGCTGTCGATAGCCCTTCGATAGCAGGAAGTTACTACCCTTACATACTCCGGCTGTCTCATCCTGCCTTCTATCTTAAAGGCGCTAATGCCGGCCTCTATCAACTCATCAATGAAAGAGATGGCGCAAAGGTCCTTGGCGCTTAAAAGGTAATCTTTCCCCACAACGTAACAGCACTCCTTGTCGCTGTCTATAATATCATACTCTCTCCTGCAAGGCTGGAGGCACTCGCCTCTATTGGCCGACTTACCAAAGGAGTCATATGACAGAAAACACCTGCCTGAAATTGAAACGCACATTGCCCCGTGAACAAAGGCCTCAACGCCGCAGTCAAGCTCTTCCCGCCTGACTTTTAAAACTATCTCCCTAATGTCCGAAAGACTGCACTCCCTCGCCAAAACCACTCTTTTTGCCCCCAGGCCGGCATAAAAACTCAACGCGGAAAAGTTAGATACGCTTGCCTGAGTAGACAGGTGAACCTTTAAGCCCATCTCTTTGGCCATCGATAAAACCGCCATATCCCAGCCGATTACAGCATCAACCCCTGCTCTTTTGGCCGCCTTCAGTATTTTTTCTACCATGGGTATCTCTTTATCGTAAACTAAAACAT
>DAOVNW010000088.1 GCA_030630095.1 Candidatus Omnitrophota bacterium | reverse complement strand
TTTTGAAAATTTGCCGCGTACAACAAATAAATATTTATCGAATTTACAAAAATCCATGGCACAGCCAGTATTAATATTCTTAAAGCAACAGTGGCATTTTCATAGCCGCTATGGTATAAAATATTTATAAACCTCTCAGCTAAAATGAACACACCAACTGCAATAGGTAAAGAAATAATCAAAAGATATTTGACTGATCTTTGCCAGGAAATATTCAATAGCCTCTTGGAACTTTCCGCGTAACGGGAGATAGCGGGAAAGACCGAAAGAGTATAGCAGCGCGGAATAAACATTAACCCCACAATAAGGGTGTAAGCGGCGCTATACCAGCCAACTGCCTCATCTCCTTTGATAACAGAAATCATAATCTTATCCACGTGCATATATATCAAAGAGGCGGCCCCTGCCAGGACAAACGGAAAGGCCGTTTTTAAAATCCTCTTTACTGGCAATTTAACGGCTTCTTCTGAAAGTTTACACTTAAAACTTTTATCATAAACCAACCAGAGTACCAATAATCTAAAAGCCTCACCGGCAACAAAGGCGCTCAAAATAAGTAAGAGGCTTCCTTTTAAGCTAATAAATAAAATTACCAGTCCCACAATGATTATCTTTATTAAAATTAAAGAAAAGGCGTTTATTTCCAGTTTTTCGTGAGCATTAAAAACAGATAGGTAAACATTGGATAAGCTGATAAATATCATTGAGAGGCCTATCAAATACGCCCCGTAAATGACTTCCGGTGATTTTTTCATCAGACAAACGCATAAAATAAAAATAAGATACGCGCTTAATGAAAAAAAAGTTTTAAGCTTCATCATAAAAGATACGTAACCGCGGGTTATCTCTTTATTTTTGGCCACTTCTCTGATAATCAGTTTATTAAGGCCAAAGTTTGCCAGCACATGGAAAAGGGCCAAAAACGCCATAATAAACGAAAACCGGCCATAGCCGGCGGCTTTTAAATAGTTGGCAATAGCAATGTATAAAAACAGAGATAAAGCTTTATTTATTATCTCAGCCGAAGTTAAAATAGTCGTATTTTTTACGATTCTTTGAATAGTTTTCATTTTATTATGACGTTTTTATAAATTTTTATACCTTCATTAAAAAAACCAAAACCCACTACCTTTGGATTTTGGTTAATATAAACATTATCTGCCTCCTTCGCCTCTTCTTAAGGTATTCAAAAGTACAGACAATCAAAGGTGACGATATATAAAGTTCGGAATGTAATATTCAACGTCCGTCAGCATAAAACCAAGAACGTTAATTCTTAGCTCCTTCAACATAGCCTCTGCCCTCGTTATTACCTCGCGCGAGGTCTTATGAACCCTGACAACCAGGGCCGCCGCGTCTATCCAAGGGGCCATTACCTTAAAATCAGAATAAGGAATAACTGCCGCTGTATCAATAATTACATAATCGTACTCTGCTCTCAATTCTTTTAATAAGTGCGGCAGTTTTTGACTATGCAACAGCTCAACCGGACTGCTGGCCTCTTTGCCCGCGGTTATTACGAAAAGATTGTTAATCCCTGTCGGTTTTACAGCCGCCTTAGAGGTTAAGTTATCAGATAATATCTCTGAAAGGCCGTCTTGAGCATTTACGTTTAACAATTCGTCTATTCGCGGGCTTCTTAAGTTACAGTCAACCAATAAAACCTTTTTCCCGAAATCCGCCGCCATAACCACCGATAAATTAACTGCCGTAATACTCTTGCCTTCATCAGGAGAGGCACTGACAATAGCGATTATCTTATCGTTAGCTTTTTCTGAAGCATTTTTAAGGTGGGTAAAGATACTCCGGTAGTTCTCGGCTATATTTGACTTTGGGCTGTGATAGGTAACGACTCTCGCGTCTATACCTGAGCCATCCTTAGCCCGCACTACCGAAATGGGTGCGATCCGGCTTTTCTTTAGCGCTTGCTCTCTATCTTCAGCGGCCCTTTTTATCGACTCTGAGAAATTATCCATCCTCTTTAAGCCTTTCCTTCTCGGCAATTTTTAATCTTACCTCTTCATTTTCTTTATAGGTTGAAACTATACCGGCAGTAATTAGTATAACTGCCAAACATAAAATCAAGATAACGGCGCTTCTCTCTCTTCTTCTTCTGGAAGCCAGCTCACCCCGCGTCATTATCTTGGAGACAGAGCCCAGGCAGGGTATTTCCATATAACCAATGGCGTCCTCGGTATTTTTAAAGGAGCGGTCTGAAAACTCTGCCAGAAATACACAGCCAAAGCCCGACATAACACCCAAAAGTAAAGAAACTACAGTGATTAACAGCTTTTGCGGCTTACAGGCTTTGAGAGGGAGACGGCCTTCTTCTATTAATTCATAATTAATACCTATCTTCTTCAATTCTTCCGCCGTCAGGCGGCCTTCTTCCGCCTTTATCCGAAGAGACCTGTATAACTGGCTGTTTAGCTCAACGTCTCTGCTCAGACGGCTGTATTCCGCTTCCTGCGCGGGCAGAGTTTCTATCCTTTCCTCATATATCTCCTTCAGCCGCATCAGCTCGCTCTCTCTGTCCTTTAGCTCATCCATTCTTTGATCGGCATTTTTAAGGCGCTGGGACAGGCGCTGATAAAATAAAGGGTCGCTCACTATGGTCTCCGCGTTAACCGTCTTTTCTATCTCTTCCTGCAGGCGCCGGCGCGTATCTTCTAAGGTCTGCTGAAGTACATATATCCTTTCTGACTCCGGGTCGCTCAAGAGAAGATTATCTATCGCAAGCCGGAGCTCCTGCAAGTTTTTATTAAGTTCACCAACTATGGGATTTAAATCAAGCATATCATCAGAGATAATTACCGCTTCTCTGCCGCTCAACTGCCTCTTTATCTTGTTAATTTCTTCCTGCAGGTTCTTTTGGTCCATCCTTAAACTGGTTAGCTGAAGCTCATAGCTGACCAAAATGTCAACGTTCATATCAAACTCTCTGCCCGGCAGCTGCAGGGCGTGCTCTTCCCTGTACTTCTTTAATTTTTCTTCCGCCTTTTCAAGTTCTTCCTTATAAAGTTTGGCCTGAGATTCAGCATACTCAACCCCCGCCACTGCCTCTTTTTCCTTTTGCTTAATCTGCTCATCGATAAATATCCCCACTAACCTATTAACAACATCTTTTGCCTGCTGGGGGTCTTTGTCTTCATAAGAGACCAGGAAAATTTCGGGGGATATCATCTTGACTTTTATGCTTTTCCTTAAAGCTGTAATTAGCGACTCGGTAGTAGTTGAAATACCGCCAAAGCTTTCCCGAAGATTTAATTCATTTATTAAAAAAATTAAACGCTGGTAGCTTAAGATCTCTTCGGTCAAAGTCTTCATGCGCTTAGTTAAGGTCATTTTTTCTGATTCAGGAATAAAACGTTCTTTCTCAGCTAACGGATTAACCGGCTTTTTATCTTCTACCTTAACCATTACCGCGGAGCGGTAATATTTGGGCATAAAAAAACTTCCGATGGAGGCGGTAAAAAAGACGATTAAAAAGGGAAGGAGAAAAAATTTCTTACGCAGGAATATTATAAGAAGATAATCTTTTACGGTAACTTGTGTCTTTTGCGCGGGATTTGGCATAATTACTGGAGTCATTCTTCCTGTTCAAATTGCACACCTTCATCAAGCAGGTCAAAGGTAGTATTTGTCCTTTCAGCTACGGCCTTAATTCTCTCGCGGGAGACAGACTGCCGGTTGTCATCGGTTAATATGTGGGGGGTGATAAAAACGATTATTTCAGTTTTCTTATCCTCATCCTCCGTGCTTCTGAACAAGTATCCGAGAATAGGAATATCACCTAAAAAAGGTACTTTTTTTACCGTCTTAGAGCGAGTATCCTTCATTAATCCCCCGAGGACAACCGTTTCTCCGTTCTTGACCATCAAAGTCGTATCAGCCTGAGTCGTATCTATAGCCAAAGCATTCGAGACCTCTGCCACCCGCCTGGCAGTGCTTACCTCGGGATGGATAGTCATTGTAATATAATCATTCTCATCTATTTTGGGGGTCACCACTAATTTCAAACCCACATCTTTAAATTTAGTCTCCTCATACACCCAACCCGTATTAGGATCTGTGGAGGTAACCATATAGGGCTCTTCACTACCGACTAAAATATTAGCTTCGTGGTCATCAATAACAACGACCCTGGGGCTTGAAAGAACTTCAGTATCGCTGTGGCTCTCCAGCATCTCCAGCGTTATCTGATAATCATCAGAGGTCAAAGTGCCAATCTGAAAGATTCCTCCCGTAGTCAAATTAATAGGAAAGTCTCCCTTCATGTCCCATTGGGCGGGCTCTCCCAGCCGGCCGGCATCAGGCGTATCATACTCCCAGTCAATGCCCAGTTTTTTATTCTTATCTAAAGTTACCTCTAAAATTTTCGCCTCAATCAAGACCTGCTTGTGCTGTACATCCCATCCTTCAATCAACTCATCAATATTCTGAAGCAGAGAGTTCGCGGCCCTGATTACAATGCTATTAGTTCTTTCATCTAAAAATACGTCGCCTCTATCTTCGGAGATAATCTGGGTTAACTTTCCTATAACGTCCGAGGCCTTGGCATAATTCAGCTTATACTTTTTAAAGTCCCTCTTAACATCCATCTCCTTTAAAGCCTTCTCCAGCTGTTTTATCTTGTCTTTAGTATCCGTTATAATTACCTGATTGCCCAATAGGTTCAGCTCCATTCTTCCCCTGGTTGTCTTCATAGATAAAAAGGCTCGTCTTAGGGAGGAGACCTCGATATTCTCCAGGGTAAAAACCCTGGTTACCAGAGGGCTGAATCTTTCGTGCTGCTGGAATTCAGCATAACTGTAAACGGCAATTATGTCCCCATCAATAGTATAAGTGTAATTATTCGGCTGTAAAATTGCCTTCAGGGCATCTTCTAAGGG
>DAOVNW010000054.1 GCA_030630095.1 Candidatus Omnitrophota bacterium | reverse complement strand
TGATTTTAACCTCAAGGCTGTTTAAACTCATACAACGCTCTCCTTCTAATTGTTTTTAAAAACTCTTTTTATATTATATCATATTTTGGCCGGCCTGTGTCAAGATTTAATCAGGAAGAGTGTTTCAGAGCGGGTTTTTTCGCTTTTTCTAAAGACACCCCTCACCGCGCTGGTTATCGTTAGAGCTCCCGGTTTTCTCACCCCTCTCATACTCATACAAAGGTGTTCTGCTTCTATAACCACCATAACACCCTTAGGCTTTAGCTTCTTCATTACAAGGTCGGCGATCTCCGTGGTAAGATTCTCCTGTATCTGCAGCTTTTTCGATAGCAAGTCAACTACCCTGGCCAGTTTACTTAATCCCGTAATTTTGTGCCCTGAAGGAATATAGGCCAGGTGTGCCTTGCCAAAAAAAGGCAAGAGGTGATGCTCGCAAAGCGAGTAGAATGGAATATCCTTAACCAGTATAATCTCATCATGTTCTTTGGTAAATATTACCTCAAGCTCTTTATCAGCCTTTTTTGTCATACCAGCCAATATTTCATCACACATATTGGCTATTCTTCGCGGTGTATCAACAATCCCCTGCCTTTTTACGTCTTCCCCTATAGCCTCAAGAAACAATTTGACAGCCGTCTCTACTTTTTTCTTATTTATACTCATTAGCGTCTCCTTAATGAGGACATCTTTTACGACAACGAAGTTGACGTAAAAGATAAGCCCGAATTAATTCCGCCGAGAGTCGCAAAATTGTCGAAGAGAATTTTGCGATATCTTTCGAGACGGAACTCCTTATTATTTAAGTTTAAATAACCAATAACCTCTTAAAATCAACACTCTCTAACTTGACACATAAGGTTGAACCTAAAGTGTAAACTTAGCAGTTAAGAATTACTTTCCCACGCAAAATTTTGAAAAAACCGCGTCCAGAATATCTCCGGAGGCAGATTCCCCCGTAATTTCTCCCAATCTATCCAGGGCATCTTTTAGGTCGAGCGCAATAAATTCAAAAGAAAGACTTTTTTTAAGGGATTTTTCCGCATTTAGCAGATTGCCATAGGCCTGCCGTATGAGACTTTTATGCCGCAGGTTATTCAACATCGGGCCCGAAACACAGGCGCCCTGCCCCTGAAAAAGCGTCCGAATAATGGCCTTTTCCACTTTTCTTAAATTTAAGCCTTCAGCCGCTGAAATTTTAACAACCTCTTTGCCCTTTAAAAAACCTTTTATGGCCTCTGTCTTTAATTTCAAAGGTAGATCTATTTTATTAATAACCACTATCACAACCTTGTCTTTTATATGATCTATTATCTCTTTGTCCTGCGCGGAAAGAGGCCTGCTATAATCCAAAACAAAAAGCGCTATATCGGCCCCGCTTACTGTATTTTTACTGCGCAGAATGCTTTCCTCTTCAACTATATCAGCCGGCTCCAGAACACCCGCCGTATCAATTATCCTGACAGGAACTCCCTCAATGTTAATTAACTCCTCAATTGTATCACGGGTTGTGCCGGCCTGAGGAGTCACTATAACTTTTTCTACCCTTAACAGCGCGTTCATTAGGCTCGACTTGCCAACGTTTGCCTTGCCGCAAATAACAACGGATGCCCCTTCGGTTAATATAATACCTCTGCCGGCAGTATCAAGCAGTCTTTTTAAAGCTAAAGCGTTTTTTCTTAACCTTTTAGACAGAGAGCTTCCGCTTATAACCTCTATATCTTCAGCGCTAAAATCAATTGAGGCTTCAACCTCTGACAAGAGATCAATCAACTCCTCCCGCATTGCCTTTATTTTTTTAGACAGGCGGCCTTTGAGATGATTAAGAGCGACTCTTAAACCGGCTTCGGTCTTTGCCTGAATTACGTCCAGAACCGCCTCGGCCTGCGTCAAGTCAATTCTTCCGTTTAAGAAGGCTCTTTTGGTAAATTCACCCGGCTCAGCCAGTCTTACCCTAAAACCCAACACCAAATCAAGAATCTTCCTGGCGGGAACCAGGCCGCCATGACAACTTATCTCAACTACATCCTCCCTGGTATAACTTTTTGGCGAACGCATAATGGTCATGAGGGCTTCATCTATCTCCTCTCTCTCCCCCCTACTTTTAGACGGCGGAGAAAACACCCGGCCGTAATGAACGGTATGGGTTTGAAACTGAGAAGGCTTCTTTTTATCCGCGGAGACAAATAACTTATCAGCAACCTTTAGGGCCTCTCCGCCGCTTAAGCGTACGATGCTTAAGCCCCCCACCCCTAATGGTGTCGCGATAGCCGCGATCGTATCACCCAGCTTAAAATTCTGATTACCCATTCTTATCCGCCCTGATTATTTTTCGAGCCTCGGCTACCACAAACAAAGAGCCCGCGGCCAATATCAAATCATTCTCTCCGGCCTTCTCGCGCGCCAACTCCAGGGCATTACTAACACTATCGCTTAAATAAATCTTCTTTTTGTCGGAAATATACTTTTCCATGAAATCCATAGACGCTGCTCTGGGATGAAGGGCCTTGGTTAAAATAATTACATCACTTATTTTTTCTAACACCGAACATATGCCTTTAATATCCTTACCCTCAGATACTCCAAGAATCAGTATCAGGCGGCTGTGCTTGAACAATTTCAAGACAGCTTCCTTTAGCACCCCGGCGCTGGCTTTATTCTGAGCCCCGTCTAAAACAACGAGGGGTTTTCTGGCAACCACCTCCAGCCTTCCCGGCCACCTGGCAGAATTTACGCCGCTTTCAACAGCACCTGAGCTTACTTTGATATGATAAGAATTCAGGGCTTCAATGGCCGCCACCCCGCAGGAGGCGTTTATCATCTGATGCCTTCCCAAAAGAGAAGTCTTTAAATTAAATACTCTGCCGGACATACTTCTAATAGCAAAAGACTGAAACCTGCCATTAAATTTTCCCTCTATAAAGCATACATCCTTGCCGACAACTAGCAAACTAGCCTTTACCTCCCGCGCCCTTGCCTCTATCACTCTTTCGGCCGCCTTTGGTTGAGGGGCGCTTATGACCATCGACCGCTCATTTATAATAGCTGCTTTTTCAGCCGCTATTTTCGCCAGCGTCCTTCCGAGCTTATCCGTGTGTTCATAACTAATGGGCGTAATAACAGAAATCAGGGAATGGACAACGTTTGTAGCGTCAAGCCGCCCTCCAATGCCAACCTCAAGCACTACAATATCAGTCCTTTTATAACTAAAGTACCAAAAAGCGGCGATGGTGTAAATTTCAAAAAAAGTCGGGCGGGTACTTCCTTTTTCTAAATATTTATCTACCGCGGCCTTGACTTTTTTAACGACGCGCGTCAGGTCTCTCTTGCTAATTTTACGGCTGTTTAATTGAATCCTTTCACGGAAATCGTGTAGATGAGGCGAAGTATAAAGACCTGTTTTATAGCCGGCCTTTTTCAAAATACTGCTTATAAAAGCCGCCGTCGAACCCTTGCCTTTACTGCCTGCTATGTGAATAGCCGTTATTTTTTCGTGGGGATTGCCTAAGAAATTAAGGATCTCCCGCACTCTCTCGAGGCGGAATTTTCTGTATGAAAAGTTTTTGCTTTTTTCATTATTTATAAAAGAGTTGAGATATAAAACTGCCTCTCGATAGTCCATTTACGATTAATGCTTAAAATGCCTGATACCCGTAAAGACCATGGCTATCTGTCCGGCATCCGCTTCCTTTATCACTTCCTCATCTCTAATGGAACCACCCGGCTGTATTATAGCCTTGACGCCCGCCTTGTGGGCCTTTTCAATAGAGTCCTTCATCGGGAAAAAAGCATCACTCGCCATAACAGAGCCCCGGACTCTTTTGCCCGCCTTCTTGATGGCAATAATAACTGAATCGACTCTGCTCATTTGCCCCGCTCCGATACCTACGGCCTGACTGCCATCGGCCAGGACGATGGCATTGGATTTAACGTACTTACATATATGCCAGGCAAACAATAAAGAGCCTATCTCCTGAGGGGTAGGTTTTTTTCTGGTAACTACTTTTAGGTCTCCGGCTTCAATCTTAACTACATCTTTTTCCTGCACTAGCATGCCGCCGGTCACTTTCTTAATATCAATATCCAATCCCCGCTTATTCATATCGGGGATATCTAAAATTCTCACATTCTTTTTCCTTTTAAGAATCTCCACAGCCTTATCCGTGTAACCAGGGGCAATTACACACTCAATAAACCTGCTGGAATTTATTAAACCTGCCGTATCTTCATCAACAACCTTGTTCAAACCTACAATCCCCCCAAAAGCGGAAAGCGGGTCGCTTTCTAACGCTTTTTCGTAAGCTGAGGCAAGATTGAAACTTAGAGCGGCTCCGCAGGGATTATTGTGTTTCAATATGCAGGCAGCGGGCTTCTCAAAGTCCTTTATAAGCTCAATGGCCGCGTTTAAATCCATAATGTTATTAAAAGACAGCTCCTTGCCGGAAAGTTGTTTTAAAGAACAAACGCTTGGCTCGGTAACCTTATCATCCCTGTAAAAAGCGGCTTTCTGATGAGGATTTTCTCCATATCTTAAGTCCTGTATTTTCTTTAGCCTCAATTCTAACTCGCCGGAGAAAACAAATTCATTATCGCTCAACCCTCCTCCATCGGCAACAGGCCCAAGACGAGCTCTCAAAAAGTCCGATATCTTCTTATCATAGCCGGCAGTAACCTCAAAAACCTCAACAGCCAATTCAGACAAAGTCATTTCACTTAAATGATTATCATTATCTTTTAACTCTTCGATAATACCTACATACCTGTCCGCGTTAGATACGGCCGCCACAAACTTATAGTTCTTAGCGGCCGCTCTCAGCAATGCCGGGCCTCCGATGTCTATGTTTTCCACGGCATCCTCAAGCACAACGCTGCCTTCGGCAATAACCTTTTCAAAAGGATAGAGATTGACGACAACCATATCTATTAATTCAATACCGGCTTTTTTCAGCTCTTCCATGTGCTTCCGGTTGTCGCGCGCGGCTAAAAGCCCCCCGTGAATTTTAGGATGCAGGGTCTTAACTCTGCCATCAAGCATCTCGCCGGCGCCGGTCAGCTCTGAAACAGACCTAAGCTTAATTCCCGCCTCTTTCAGCGCTTTGCTGGTGCCTCCCGTCGAAATTATCTCAATTCCCAGAGCTTCAAGTTCCCGGGCAAATTCCGTCATTCCACTCTTATCCGAGACGCTAATTAAGGCCTTTTTGATCTTTACCACTTTAACTCTGCCTCAGTTATCTGTTTTTAATCTTAAGAAGCCTGACTTTTGTTTTCTCAACAGACAGCTTATTGTTTAAAACACTTATGTCAGCCATAATGTCTTTTTTCTGCAGTTTTAAATCGAATAGTTTCTCCTGCCACCTCTTTCTTTCCTCAGGAGTCAGCTTTGCCTGGCTCTCTTTATCCAAGAGCCCGTTTGCTTCTTTAATGGAGGAGTTCAGGTTTCTTACTATTCTTTTTTTCACTTTCAATTTACTCGACGAACTGCGAATATCACTCTTTATTTTATTTACGTATTTATTAATTCCCTCTTTTAAACCTTTAATTTCCAGCTTAACTTTTTTTTCCTGAACGGAGCATTCTCTTTTTATCTTTCTTATCCTGTTATTAGCCGCTTTTTTTTCAGCCGAGAGTAAGTTTCTGGCTTGTTTTATCTTTTTATCTACTCCTTCCTTTTCCTCTAAAATCCTTAAAAAAGGAGCATCCTTATCTAACACCATCTTCCTGGCCTCTTCTTCATTGGATAGCCATCCACAGCCAAAAAGTACCGCGAGCATCATTAAGCAAACACCCAGAATAAAAGCCTTGTTTATTTTCATCATTTTCCTCCCGCTATATACTTAATCTTCAAGGAGTATATTGCCGCCTTAACCAGCATCTTTTAAAACTAAACAGGTAATTTATTATCACACGAACAATAAGCCAATTCAAGAAAAAAATGGGTCATTCTTAATTAAGTTGAATAGGTTTCTATAACTTAATAATTTGCATGTTATTAAAACAAATTAAGAAAGCCCCATGATTACACAGATTATTAAAAGATTACAGAGATTAACTTCTATTAGTATATCGTTGTAATCGGTTTTTTAATCGATGCAATCAGGTTCTTTCGTCCAACTTAAACAAGAAAGAACCAAAAAAATACCGTGCCGTCCGGTTAGTATTTAATTTTTCGCTATATACTAACGACTACCTGAAAAGGCTTCTCCTGATGAGAGTATGACAGAAACAGCTTCCCGTCTTTATAACGAAAGGACCCTTCCTTGCCGTCAATCAAAACTCGTTTGGGTTCTTCAGAAAGCTCCAGCACCAAACCGCCTTTGAGATCAGGATGGCCCGCGACCTCAAATTTTATCCGGCCGCCGGAGACATCCATAGACAAAAGTTCGGAGGTAGCATACTTTAAAACAGCTTCTTCGCTTAATCTTAGATTAATCGGCGTAATAAAACCGTATGTAGGCGGCATTAACAACTTTTCCTCAAACGGTATAATAATCTCTTCTTTACCGGCGGGACTTTTAACTGTTAATCGTACAGCCTGGGCGTTACGGTGATAATTAAGAACATAAAGATAGCTGTACTCTTCATTGAAAAGCTGGCCGGCAATTATTTCCGGGTTGTCAATAAGGGTGTACTTTTTTATTTTATCAGTCGCTATCAGCTTACCGTAAGCCTCTAAGTGCTCTCCTAATTCATAACTAAAGGC
>DAOVNW010000156.1 GCA_030630095.1 Candidatus Omnitrophota bacterium | reverse complement strand
CACCTATTAATAATGCCTGCCAGCAGTTTACTTTATCTTTTTTTACTGTAGTTAAATTTTGCCTCAATGAGGCGGCGATAAGTATAATACCGGTTATCACAAGGAATATCGCGGCAAGGAACGGACTTTTAAACGCGGCCTTTATTTTTACCCGCCATAATAAAGCGGTTACTCCGGCCGGCAGCATTGCTATGATAAGCAGAAAAGCCGTTTTTTTTTCGGAAGTAAATAATCCTTTAATTTCTTCGAAAAAAACAATTAAGACGGCAAACAGGGTGCCAATATGCAGAAAAACGTTAAAGGTCAGCTGAGTTTCTTTAACGTTCATAAAATGCTGGAGTAAAACTAAATGCCCCGAACTGCTAACCGGTAAGAATTCAGTTAGGCCTTGTATAATACCGGAAACTATTGCCGGGAAAAGAGTCACCCATCACACTCCAGTATGTCCGAATCCGCCGCCGCTTCTTTTAGTTTCGCACAACTCTTTAACCACCGTTAAATCGGCCTGCAGGACTTCTTTGATAACCATCTGAGCGATTCTATCTCCTCTGTTAACGGTGTACTCTTCTTTACCCGCGTTAATTAATATAACGCCAATTAACCCGCGGTAGTCGGAGTCTATCGTTCCCGGTGTATTCAGGACGGTTATGCCGTGTTTTAAGGCCAGGCCGCTTCGGGGCCTTATCTGTGCCTCGTAGCCTGCCGGCAAAGCAATATATATGCCGGCAGAAATTAACTTTACTTCATTTGGTTTAATTACGGCTTTCTCGGCAACGTCGGCATACAAATCCATACCGCTTGAGCCTTTACTCATGTAGCGCGGTAAAAGCAGGTCTTCTGTTCCTTCTTTTCGCTTAAGCCTTAAAGTTATCTTTTTCATCAGGTGTTACCGCTTTTATACTTAAGTTAATCCGGCCGAGATTATCGCGTTCAGTGACTTTTACGATTACTTCGTCGCCTATCTTAACTACATCGCCTACACTTTTTACAAACTCATTTGATAAAGCTGATACGTGGACTAAGCCTGATTTTCCGGGTAAGAATTCAACGAAAGCGCCAAAGTTTTCGACTCTTACGACCTTTCCTTTGTAAAGTTTACCCACCTCGGCTTCGGCAATGAGGCCTTCAATGATACTGATGGCCTTTTTGCTGCTATCGGCATCGGTTGAGGCAACCATAACCCGCCCTTCATCATTAATATCAATGGAAACACCTGTGTCAGCGATTATCTTTCTGATAGTTTTGCCTGAAGGCCCTATAACCTCACCAATCTTAGTAGTCGGAATCTGGAGAGTTGTTATGCGCGGGGCAAATTCTGAGAGATCAGTCCTTGTTGCTGAAATCTCTTCCTTCATTTTATCAAGAATGCTCAGTCTCGCTCTTTCGCTTTGCTCGAGAATTTTTGAAATCATCTCAAGTGACAGGCCGTTTATTTTTACGTCCATCTGAATAGCCGTTATGCCTTTTTGGGTTCCCGCGGCCTTAAAATCCATATCGCCGCAATGGTCTTCCATTCCCGCGATATCGGTTAAAATAACGGTTTTGCCGTTTTCCTTGATGAGCCCAAGCGCTATCCCCGCTACCGCTTCTTTGATGGGAACGCCCGCGTCCATCAATGCCAAAGAACCTCCGCAAACAGAAGCCATACTGCTGGAACCGTTTGATTCCAGAATATCAGATACCAGCCTGACTGTATAGGGAAAATCATCATTGGAAGGCATTACCGGCTTGAGCGCCTTTTCCGCCAGGGCGCCGTGGCCTATTTCTCTCCTGCCGGGCCCGCGCATCGGACGAGCCTCGCCTACACTATAAGGAGGAAAGTTGTAGTGCAGCATAAAGCTTTTAGTTGTCTCGCCTGCCAGGGCGTCTATCCGCTGTTCATCGGACGCTGTTCCCAGTGTAACTACGGCTAAGCTTTGAGTCTGTCCACGGGTAAATAAACCGGAGCCGTGAGTACGCGGCAGTAGTCCCGCCTCGCAGGTTATCTCTCTTATTTCTTCAAACGCGCGCCCGTCTAATCTGGCGTTTTTTTCTACGATAAACTTACGCGCAAAATCTGTTTTTACTTCATCAAGGCATTCTTTTACGCATGCTTTTGTGATACCATTTTCTTCGTTAACCAGCTCGTTTAGTACCTCATCTTTTAAGAGAGCCATGCACTCCGCTCTCTCCTCTTTGGTTTTTAACCCGCTCAGGCTGTTTAATCTTTCCTGGGCCATAACCCTTGTCTTCTCAAGAAGCTCATCGTCAAGTTTGAACAAGGAGGGGCTAAGTTTTTCTACGCCAAGTTCACTAATAATCTTTTCCTGCAGTTTAATAATATCCGTCAGATAGGGCAGTCCAAACTGTATCGCCTCTTCAACAAGCTCCCTTGAAACCTGCTGAGCGCCCGCCTCTAACATTACAATACCGTTGGTACCTGATGTAATTGTAATACTTAAAGAAGATTCCTCTACTTCCGCGTATGAAGGAAAGATAATAAATTCATCCTTTACGCGTGCTACCCGCACAGCGGCCAAAGGGCCGTCAAAGGGTATATTTGAGATTCCCAGGGCTGTAGATGCTCCTATAATTGCTAAAATGTCTCCATCGTTGATGATATCGCTTGATAAAACGGTAGCAACTATCTGCAGGTCGTTCCTAAGCCCCATGGGAAAGAGCGGCCTGATGGGCCTGTCTATCATGCGGGCGCTTAGTATTTCTTTTTCACTTGGCCGGCCTTCTCTTTTGAAAAAACCGCCGGGAATTTTGCCCGCGGCATAGGTTCGTTCTTGAAATTCTACCGTTAGCGGCAGGAAGTTGAGGCCCGGGCGCTGTTCAGATGACATTACCGCTGTTATCAGGACAACAGTTTCTCCGTAACGAACGCAGACTGAACCGTCTGCCTGCCTGGCTAACTTGCCGTTTTCGATAATCAAAGTCTCTTTGCCAATTTTTGCTTCAAAACGCTTTACTTCCATGTAAACAATTCCTTATTGGTTTTTTTATGTTCTAATTTTCAGTTTGCTCGTAATTTCATTGAAAAGGTTAAGGTCGCGGGATTTAACGTATCCTAACAGTTTTTTTCTTCGGCTAACCATTTGCAGTAACCCTCTTCTGGAGTGATGGTCTTTCTTGTGTTCTTTAAAGTGCTCGGTCAAAAGGTTAATGCGCTCGGTTAAAATAGCGATTTGAACACCGCTGGAACCCGTATCCTTATCGTGCTTTTTAGCTTCGTCAATTACTTCT
>DAOVNW010000196.1 GCA_030630095.1 Candidatus Omnitrophota bacterium | reverse complement strand
GGCGCGAGGATAAACGGAGAAGATAATTTGAGCTTTCCTATCTTTAACACAAACTTTTAACTCTTAATCTATCAGATTTTGGAATCACAAGCAATCATCTCCATTCTAACCCGCTAATTCGCTCACCCCCCGCCAACCGGCTAACCAAAAAATATCAAAGCTACCCCGCATACCGCGATAGCAGCCCCCATACCGGCCCGAAGCGATATTTTCTCTCTCAACATAATTGCTGTCATCGGTAAAATAAATAAAGGCGTGGTCGAACCAAGCGCGCCGGCGACAGACGCGTCAATACGCTTAAGAGCCAAAAGAAAAAGCCAAAAGCCTCCAAAAGTACCGATAATAACTACAAATGATACTCTCTTAAGCAGATGAAAATCTTTAAATGGCAGCAGCCATTCTTTTAGTTTTCGGCCCTTCCTTCCCCACAAAGCAAGGCCTGTCACTGCTCCTAAAACGCGGATGAAGGTCGCCTCCAAAGCAGGACTTTTTTCTACGCCAATCTTGGCAAAGATTACCCCCGCGGTCATCGCCAGAATAGACAGCAATCCGTATTTAATGCCCAGGGACTTATCTGTTATTATCTCCTTTTGAGGTACGCGTTCCCGCAATACCCAAATTACGCCAATAACAGTAAGAAAAATACCTATCCACCCAAGAAAAGAAGGCCTTTCTCCTAAAAGAAAAACCGCGGAAAGAGCAATAAGTACCGGTGTAAGCGCTCCCATTAGAGAAGTTAACCGCGGCCCTAACCGCATTAAAGACATAAAAAATAAAGTATCGCCTATCGCGATGCCAAGTAAGCCGCTTAAGGCAAGAATTGAAAAAGTTTTAAAATTAACCGGCTCAATTCCTGTTAACAAAAGCATTGCCCCTAAAAATATTAACCCAATTATACCTTTACTCAAGTTCATACTCAGAGGAGAAATTTTATTTCCTATCTTTCGCCATAAAATAGTACCCAGCGCCCAGGAAGCCGCCGACAACAAAGCCAATATCCCGCCAAAAACCTGCTGATTCAAAATAACTCCTTTTAAACGCTAACTTTACACTTAAGGTTCAACCTTAAGTGTAAAGTTAGGCAGTCTTAGTCTGTAATATTAAAAAAAGTACAGCTTGCCTTATAAGTTATGCCGGCAATTTTTTCCTTATCCATTTCTTTTAATTCGGAAAGTTTTTTTAAAACCCTTAATACATCCTTCGGCTCGGAAACATATCTGCCGGCGGCGGATTTATAAGAGACGGGGGAATCCGTCTCAAGGAGTATCTTCTCAGGCGGCGCCTCTCTGGCCGCGGCCTGGGCTTCTTTGGAGTATTCAAGCGAGGGAGAGAGGGAAATATAAAAACCTTCATTTAAAATCTCTTTTAAAATATCTACCGGCCCTGTATACCAGTGAAAAAGAACCTGCTTCAGTTGATATTCTCTAACAAGGCTGAGGCAGTCACCCCAGGCTCCGCGCGAATGGACGATGACCGGCTTGTCAAGCTCTTCGGCAAGCTTAAGCTGGGCAACAAAGAGCTCCCTCTGCAGATCTCTTCCTTCCCCCTTTTTTCTGGCCTCTTTATACCAATAATCAAGCCCGATTTCACCGACAGCCGCGATATTATCTCTACGGCTCCTTATTAAGTCACAAACCTCTTCAAGGGTCTTTTTCTCCGGCCGGAAGGGATGAATACCCAGCGCCAGATAGAGATTATATTCTTTGTGAGTATTATAAAGCTCGATAATCTGCCTGTTGGACTCTAAATCAAGGCCGGCTATTAGTATCTTATCAATGCCCGCTTCCTTTGCCCTTTTTAAGGCGCCGTCAACGTCTTCTATCTGGTTTAGGTGAACGTGCGTATCAAATAATCTCATACTTTATTTTTTGTAAGGGTCATCTATCTCAAATATTAACTCCCAGACAGCGCGCGGCCTCTGATACTGTTCAGGATGTGTCGGCCTGGGCTCTATGCCGCCGTCCTGCCAGGCTTCCGGAGTGTTAAACCAGTAGGCCGTTAACTCCTCTTCATAGGTTATATAATAAACTCCAAAGGCCGTTTTAAGCGCCTCTTCCTTTAGGCCGGCATGATACATAGAAGCTGCCAAAAAGTAGCTTGAGCCGGTCCATATCTCTTCCGCCTGCTCCTTAGAACCAATACAGCCTCCGTCTTCCCTGATGCCGTTTATGGCGCCGCAATCACCTATGCCGTCGCCATTGTAGTCCTTTAGAGGCACTACGTTGCGCTTAAAAACCTGTCTGAGGTGCGACTTCAGCCGTTCGCCGGGCAGGATATCTTCCAGGCCATAAGTCTCACAGTAGCGCTGGCCGTTTAAGCCGTCTGCCATAATGGCCGTCGGATACTTGCTTTCTGTATCTATTTTATAGTAGCCGCGCTTTTCATACCAGAGCTTTTCATCCAGATTCTTTCCGGCCTTTCATTATTGTTCCAAGGCCAGCCGCTCGGAGCGTGACGCTGGCTGCGAGCACCTACCCCGCAAGACGGCCGGGGAAATGGTTGATCGAGTAACTGGTAGTC
>DAOVNW010000080.1 GCA_030630095.1 Candidatus Omnitrophota bacterium | reverse complement strand
TTTACAATAAAAAACTTTTTAAGTCAGCGTATTTCTGGCTTTGGCCTTTAATAAGCTTTATTTTATTTCTGCCCTGGATAATCTGGAATAGCGGAGTATACAAGACTGAATTTTTAGCGGAGATGATTAGTATTAAGGGCAGCGCGAGAAGCGGCTTCTATCAGATTTTTTCTGTCTGGACCTTGATTATTGCCGCAGGCACTATTATTGCATTTTTAATTTATAACAGGTACGTTAAAAAATACCGGGTGAAGCCTTTTAAATCTCGCCGGGCAGCTTACATTTTAATAGCCGCGGGCCTTATTCTTTTGTTTTCAAGGGGTTATATGATGAAGGGGTTGGCGAATATGCTTAATATAAATTACGTGCCGCTTTGCGGTTGGAAGATAGGTATGCTTGCCAGAGAGCCGTGGTATTTTTACTTAAGGAGGTTAATTGAACTTTCACCCTTTTATATGATTTCAATACTTGGGTTATTCCTTTTGCCGGTTACAAAACCAAAGGCTTTTTTGGTATATATAGCGGCCTTTTGGATAATATTTACTGTGATGTGCCAGGGCAATTTCCAGAGCCGCTATATTTTGCCCGCTGTACCCGCTCTGATGATTATTTCCGCTAACGCCATCATCCGGCTGATAGAAGCCAGGAAGAGATTTGTCAATAAAGGATGGCTTGGCCCCGCCTATACTGCCGCGTTAACTTTTATCCTGGCGTACTGTTTCCTCAAAACGCTATTGATTGATTCTGCTATAGCTTGGGTGAATAGTGTATGCTACTTTTGATAAATTTTCTTGGTTCTTTCTTGTTTAAAGTTGGATGAAAGAACCTAATTATGGGGCTTTCTTAATTTGTTTTAATAACTTACAAATCATTAAGTTATAGAAACCTATTCAACTTAATTAAGAATGACCCATTTTCTTTTTCCCGCTTCTTAAATCCCAAATAATTACCGCTGTTATAGCGAAGAGAATAAAGAACATAAGCCAGGTGGGCAGAAACGCTTTCTTTATCGTTTCTTTGGCAGATGAAATGGGATTTTTGAATATATAGAGAATATCCGTCTCTCCGACTGGTTCGAGTCTGTGTTTTTTTATGAGAAGGGCCAGCTCTTTGTCAGGCTTGTTGTCCGGGCGTTTAAACCAAACGATGATTTTGGAGCTGCCGGGAGCATCAAACTCTTCAAGCGGTTTTATTTCAGAAAGCATCGCGGTTGAGGTGGCGTGCCCGCTGTAAACCGAGACTACGCCCGCTATATAGGGTTGATTGGAGTAGATTATATCTCCCTTTTCGAAGTTTTCCTTAATAATTGTGCTTGCTTTTTTCCAGGATTCGGGGAAGTGAATGGAGGTTTCGTTGGGCCTGATTATTTCTTTACGCGCTTTAAGAAAATTGGCATAGGTGGAATTAACTCCCAAGAGGCCGGTTTGCTCCCGAAAGTGATAGATGGTTGGAGAGAAGATGAGAAACAGAAAAAGGACTGCCGTAAAAAAGGTATAGACAGCTACTTTACCCACTTCTCCTTTTACCGCCTTTTGAGAGACTGTCCGGTAGAAGCTATCAAGGGCCAGGGCTGATAAGAATATAAGTCCGATCATTCCCTGTCCACAGATATACCGGTATTTATAGTAACCCAAAAAAGGTACCATAGCGATGAGCAGGGAAACAAAAAAGTAATAGTTTCCTTTCTTTCGCAGAGAAAAAAATAAGCCCGCCGCCGCCGTTAAGTATATAAGAATGTTTATTTCCAGATATAGGTTTTCGCGAATATCCCTCAGATCAACGTACTCCAGCGCCCTAAACTGATGAACGAAAAGAGGCGAGGCCAAAAGCAGGGCTGAGATGATGCTGATGAGGCAGATTTTGAGCTTTCTCTTGTTTAAGAACCCATAAATGAACAGCGCCAGGCAGATAAACCATGATACGCCGGCTTGAGAGTAGAGAGAAAGGCAGAGAAGCAGGGAGGCACTGACGGCCTTGTTTTTCTCTATAGCCAGCAGGGCGGCCATGCCGAATAAGAGAGCTATCGAGGCGGGAATAAAGGTGCTGACTGATAAATAAAAGGCGTAGGTAGAAATTGCCGCCAGTACACTGAAAAAGGCCAGCCTTTCGTAAAAGACCCTTTTTATCACGTACCATATAGTAAACAGCAAAAGGGGAAAAATAGTAAATTCAATCAATCTGGCCGCGAGCAAAAACGGCAGTTTAAGTTTGTACAAGAGGAGAATTACAGTATGGATAAAAGGAGGGTAAACGTGCAGGCGGCCTATGGGTGCGTATTCCCAGAAAGATTGAACAACATATCCTCCAGCCTTATTAAAACCTTCAGCTGCTGATAAATGGTAGTAAATATCAATGAAGCTCGGAAAGGAGCCCCATCTTTTCAGGTTGAGGACGACAGAAAGCAAAATCAGTAAAAAAGAGTATAATTTCCACCGATTATTATTCGTTTTTTCATTTAGCATCATAGTGTTTCTATTATAACATTATTTCGCAAGATTAAGAAAATAATTTTCCGATTGACAGGATGGGGACGTTGTGCTATGATAACAAATCTGACTTGTTTTTGTAATACGATAATTTTGATAAAGGATAATAATAAGCGAAATGAAAATTTTAGTTACATCTCATACAGGAATAGGCGGCATAGCCCGTACAACCAAGCAGATGCGCGAGCAGATTCTTTCTAATCATAAGAATGATGAGCTGATCGTTATTAATGAGAATAGAGAGGACAAAAGCGAGTACCGGCGGCGTTATCGCAACACATCCGTCCATTCAATACCGACGCCCAGGGGACTGCATAACTTTACCTCCTTTACTAAGTTTAAACGCCACTACAAGCCGGTAGTTGATAAAATGGCAGGGATTATTAAGACAGAGTCACCAGACATCATCCTTATTATCGGAACTTTTTATTTCCCCTGGTTTTTATTAAGCGCCGCCAGAAAGATAAAGGCGCCCTTTATAATCCGTTATGGCGGAATTATAGAGATGGAGGAGACTAAGAAAATATGGTTGAGGATGGGAAAGGACTTTGTTAATCCGAAATACAGCTATGTTTTTCCGTCCGCTCACAGCAAGGAGACAGTAGAGGGAATTCATCAGGTTAAACTTCCGCATTCCTGGGTAATCCATAACGGCCTGCCGGACGAGTTTTTTATCAAAAAGAAAAAGATAGCTAAAAAAGGCAAGTTTAAGATAGGCTATGTCGGCCGGCATTACGGAGTAAAAAATCCGGAATTTTGCCTGGCCTTAGCCGACAAACTGCGCCACGGCAATAACAGTGAAATTGAAATGGTATCAAACTATACCGGTACCTGCTCAAAAGCCGGCAGAAAAGCCTCCAGAGCGGTTAAGAGGTTTCTGAAGGCGGGGATAAAGCTAACTCCCACTATGTCAACCAATAAACTGGCAAAGTTTTATCAAAGCAAGGATCTGATAATCAGCCCTTCTCATTTTGAAACCTACGGTTACGTGCCCTTGGAAGCGATAGCTACGGGAACACCGGCGCTGATTAATAAAACGCTGGGAATAAGAGAAGTTTTTGCCAAACTCGGCCTTGATGAGTATATAGTGGATTTTAAAGACGTGGACAACATTGTTGAAAAGATTGATTATATCCGCCAGAAACAGGTTATTATTAACGGCGATGTAAGCAGGAAGCTAAAAAAGAATTATTCCTTTTCCAATACTATGCTACAGTTTTTTGATACCTTCAAACAGGTACTCAATAAATCCAATTAGGTTTTAATCTACCTCTACGGCAACTTCAAGAAATATATTTTTTTAGATGGATTGCCGTGAAATCCGCAGTTTTTTCCCTTGTAATTTGATCTTTTAAAGGAAGCTTTGCCGGCGTTTTAGCCTGTGGCGCGGGAGGTAGTTCTCAAAACCTGCCCGAGCGTACGGTAGTTTATGAATTGAGCGGAACCAACTGTTTTAACCGCGTGGACATGGCTCGCACTCATAAAAGAGGAAAAAACGAATATTCGCGCCTGCGGTTTTTTATAGGACAGCATAATTGGGCAGATCAGTCTCATCTGGCAGATGCTATGTTTTATCTCGATGGATGTTATTTTTTGGAAGCGGGTGGCGATAGTCCGCGTATTCAAAAGTTGAGAAGGGCTTATGCCGGCAGAGTTTTTGATGAGATTGAAAAGGATATGGCTGCAAATCCTGAGAAAGCCTATGAGTGGACTGTATTTTTATCAAAGCTTCCAATGTCTGCTAAAAGAATGAAGGTGATAAAAGAACGCCTGAAGGAGCTTCTTGAAATTCCCAAGGTGAAGCTGTATAAAGAAGGCTTAAGAGATATGAGAAAGTTTATAGCCAAATACTTTACTGTCAGTTCAACAGACTATAAGAAGAAAAAAGGTGCTAATAAGATTAAAGAGATAAGCGCCAAATTATACGAGAAGTACAAAACAATCAGCCTGGGTGAGATATTTAGATTGCTGGGCGAACCAGTCCCGTTATAAATCCGCTTTTTCCTGAACGAAGACTGATGGTGCCGAAGGAGAGATTCGAACTCTCACGAGGATAAACCTCACTACGCCCTGAACGTAGCGCGTCTGCCGTTCCGCCACTTCGGCTGTATCAAACAAAAAGATTATACTAAAAAAGACCGGCCTTGTCAATCCCTGACACATAATGGCCTGTACTTTTATATCGATTTATGTTATATTTAAGTAAATGACGAAAAGAATTGTAAGTAATCCCGCCGCCAGGCGTGATTACGAAGTTTTAGAGGTTTATGAAGCTGGTATTGAACTCAAAGGGGCAGAAGTTAAGTCCTTGAGGAATCACCGGGCAAATCTAAAAGGAAGTTTTGCCAGGCTGAAAGGCGATGAGGTTTTTATATCCGGTTTTCAGATAGTGCCGTATGATAAAAGCGGAAGTTATATGCCGGATCCCAAGAGAGAAAGAAAGCTCCTGCTTCATAAAAAAGAGATACTAAAGCTTGTTAGTAAAACTTCTGAAAGAGGCTTTACGCTGATACCTTTGAGCCTCTATTTTAAGAGAGGTATGGCTAAGGTGGAGCTGGCTCTTTGCAGGGGTAAAAGGATGTATGATAAACGAGAGTCCTTAAAGCGCAAAACCCATGAAATAGAGATGAAAAGGGCTTTAAGGCACAAAGACCGCTAAAAAAAGGGGGCGACTTGGCTTCGACTTATTTAGCTGATTAGGAGTTGCGTACCGAGGTTCTCAGGAGGCCTCGTTAAACACCTGGGACAAAAGTAACTGCGGAAACGCAAGTTGCCAACGTTCTCGCTGCCTAAAAGGTTCAGCGAGGTT
>DAOVNW010000148.1 GCA_030630095.1 Candidatus Omnitrophota bacterium | reverse complement strand
AGGCTTAAACCTTCCTTCCTGAGCATTAACCACTGAATAGAAGTCATTATCTTGATCTAATACAGGCTCAAGGAGTATGAGGGATAGAAGCTTTTATAATTGTAGATTTTTCCACGGACAATGATATAATTTAGATACTTTTCGGCGGCGTAGCTTCCCGATAGAATAATCGGGATTAATTCGGCTAAGTGCTTTTATTCGCCTGCGGCTCTAAAAGCACAAGCCTCATTGAACAGGCTGTACGCCTTTGGACAAAAAGTCTTTGTGAAAAATTGATAAATTGGCGGCGTAGCTCAGGCTGGTAGAGCAAACGGCTCATACCCGTTTTGTCGACAGTTCAAATCTGTCCGCCGCCACGTTTTGTTTTTAGCGCCGGCGTATTTTAATAGCGTAGGCGCAGAAATGAAAAAAAAGGTGGTTTCCGCCACCTTAATTTGTTTATTTAGGCGGATCCGCCTTTGGCGGACAAGTCCACTCGCCGCCACATTTAAGTTTATATATAAAGTCGTTTCTCAAACAAAAGTATACATAAGTATAGGGAGGAGAAGAGATGAAGTGTGAGCGATGCAATAGTGAGAAGGTGGTAAGGGGGAGGATTTTTAATCAGGTTGATTATGTTTCTCCCAAGGCGTTTTTTAGGCCCAGAGAATTAAGGCCCTTCGCTTTATTTGGGATACATGTCCGGGTTAAGAAGAATGATTTTTTTGCATGTACAGAGTGCGGTTTTGTCTGGACAACAATTGATGCCGAAAAGCTAACAAAGCTTATTGCTAAGAATTGTCGAAAGAGCCTCAAAAAGAAATTAGGATTAGAGAAAGGGTAAGGTATGAAAACGGAAAGAAACCCTGAACTAGAAAATAAAAATTTATTCTGAGGCTGATTTTTGTTTTTTACTTTTTTGTAAAAAATGCTTTGCCCGCCGGGTAAGTTTTTCGTAAGAAATGTCTCCTTTTGAAAATGAACGGGCTTGTTTTTTAGCTTTTTTAACCTTTTTTTTATGAATCTTTTTTAACTCTTTTTTTGGCCTTCCCATGGAACCTCCTATGAAAATCTAAATAGTTTATTAAGTGAAGGTGATTTTCTTGTAAAAAGCGGCTTTTGTCAAGGCATTTCTTTCTTTCTGAAAATATTTTGTTGCTTAAATTGCTTTTTCTTCTTATAATAGTAACCTGATGGAAAGCTTTTGGGGAGGAATATACGAGAATAGAACTCTTTGGGCGGTTGTTTTAAGCGCTTTGGCTGCTCAAGGCCTGAAAATCATTCGGGGAATTATAAAGGAGAGAAAGTTCAACTTTTACTGGCTTTTAGGTACAGGAGGTATGCCTTCTGCTCATAGCGCTGCGGTAGTAGCTTTGGTTATTTGTGTGGGCAAAGAGATGGGAAGCTCTTCACCTTTTTTTGCTTTAAGCATAATTTTTGCTTTAATTACCATGTTTGATGCTCAAACCTGGCGGCGCTCTATAGGGTTTCAAGCAAAGATTCTTAATAAAATAATGAAAGACTTTCAGGAGAGGAAGAGGGTTGAAGAAGACAGGCTAAGAGAGCTGGTTGGACATACCCCGATAGAAGTTTTTGTGGGGGGCCTTGTAGGAGGGGTTGTTACCTTTTTGTTTTATTGGTGAGTATCCCCGGCCAACGGCGGCGGATCATTGAGAATGATAAATAATATTAATCTGAATATATCCCTCGCCGCCGGGGATGTTGGGTAAATCTCTTCGACATTTACCCAACGCGGCTTCGGGATCAATTCGACTACATCCGCCTAAGGCGGATAAGTCTCATTGAGGAGAAACAGAATTATGAAGAAAGTTCATATAGGTATTATCGCAGGTGTAATTTTTCTAGGGATTGTAACGGTTTTGAGTATAGCATCCAGAAATAAAAATCATAAAGGGGTTGTTTCGGAGATAGCTTCTTTAAAAAAAGCCGAAAGAGCATTTAATAATGGACAGTTTCTAAAGGCGGGAGCTTTGTATCAAGGTGTGATGGAGACAATTGAAGATATTGGTAAATTAAAAGAGGTTCAGAAAAGAGTAGAAGAGATAAATATGAAGATTATTTTGTCACCGATTACAGATGAATGCAGCACTGAGTATAAAGTTAAATACGGAGATGCCTTGATAAAAATTGCGAAAAAGTTTAAAACCACAGTGGGCCTAATAAAAAGGGCGAATAATTTAACCTCTAGTACAATACGGCCAAACCAGAAGTTGAAAATAAATACTTGTAAGTTTTCCGTAGTTGTGGATAAGTCGCAGAATCTCCTTTTTTTAAAGAGAAAAGGTGAGGTTGTTAAGACTTATATTGTAGCTACCGGCAAGGATAACTCAACTCCTGTAGGGACTTTTTATATAGACCCGAATAAGCTCATTAAGCCCACCTGGTATAAGACCGGCGCAGTTATTCCACCGGATAGCCCCGAGAACATTCTTGGTTCAAGATGGATGGGCTTAAGGGGGGCTGATGATGGAGAAGGTGAGATAGAGGGGTATGGTATTCACGGAACAACTCAACCTAACGAGTTAGGAAAACAAATTACCTTGGGTTGCATAAGGATGAAGAACGAGGATGTAGAGGAGTTATTTGATATCATTCCTATCGGCACAGAGGTAATCATCGTAGACTAAAAAAGGGTAAAGAGTGAAGAAGTATGATACAAAGTTGGGATTTTGAAAAACCAATTATTGAATTAGAGAAAAAGATAGAGGGGTTAAGGAAGTTTTCCGCGAATAAAGCGGTAGACCTTTCTTCAGAGATTGGTGATTTGGAGAAGAAGCTAAAGAAACTTAAAAAGGGAATTTACTCTAAGCTCTCTCCCTGGCAGAAGATTCAGATTTCCCGTCACCCTAACCGGCCTACCACTCTTGATTATATCGCTTTAATAATGAGGGATTTTGTTCCTTTATCCGGAGATCGCCTCTATGGTGAAGATAAGGCTCTTATTACAGGTTTTGCGATGTTAGAAGAGCAAAAGATTGTTGTTATCGGCCATCAGAAAGGTAAAGATACCAAGGAAAATATCGAAAGGAATTTTGGCTGTGCCCACCCCGAAGGATATCGTAAAGCAATGAGGGTAATGAAATTAGCTGAACGGTTTAATATGCCGGTTGTATGTTTAGTTGATACTCCCGGCGCTTATCCCGGGGTTGGGGCTGAAGAAAGAGGCCAGGCCCAGGCTATCGCCGGGAACATCAGAGATATGTTTTCTTTAAAGGCCCCTATTTTAGTTGTGGTTATTGGCGAGGGTGGCAGCGGAGGAGCTTTGGGCATTGGGATAGGAGATAAAGTTTTAATTATGGAGT
>DAOVNW010000185.1 GCA_030630095.1 Candidatus Omnitrophota bacterium | reverse complement strand
GCACGGTTGATAGAATTAGCCGCCTGCCGCGCCGGTGAGTAACAAACCTGCGGTTATCGCTGGGCGGCAAAGATAGGATAATTTTAACCATTCTTTCCAACGCCCAATCCCCTCCGAAATCAACAATCTTCCTATCTGCCACTTTTATGTCTCCCCTCTTGCCCCCGTGCCAATTCCCGCAAATCGCCGCTTCTAACCTCAATCACCCCAATAAGTTAGAAAGCGAAACATTTCCTCTAAATCAAGCTCTTTATTACTCGTGAAATATTCTGCCGCCGCTTTTTTGCTCCTCAGTTTACCCGCGTTAAGCTTATACGCCGCGATCAAAGCTTTATCACAATCACTATGATAAACTCCACCAACCTTCTCCGCAAACCACGTTACCCAGAAGTCTCGTTCGCCCTTACTCTTTGCGGCCTTCCCTTTTACGCGCTCAATTTTCTTCTTAAATTCCGCCGCCTTCTTTTTCTCCAGAGCCGCCTCCGCCACTTTGTTCTTTTTGTTAAAACACTCTTTATCTACGCAAACTTCTTTTTTAACCTTCTTGCCCTGCCAATCTGTCTCGTATCCTATTTTTTTATTTTCACAGCCCTTACACGTTTTTTTATCAAAAAGAATCTGATTGCCGCCTAAATCTACGGCCGCTTTCATCATCGCCTCATTAGCCACCTTGCCCTTTTCCATGCCATCCTTTATTCGCTGTTTCTTAGCCTTAAGAGCCGCGCGCTGTTTCTTAGAATAACACTCCGGCCTGAAGCACGCCCTTGTCTGGCCGTAGTATGTTTTGTGTATTTTGTTAAACTTGCACTCTTTGCACTCCGCCTTGTTAAATTCAGCATCAGCCATAGACCTGGCTCTCCGCTCAACAACTCTATCAACAGCAGAATGAAACTCCTTCACACTGATTTGCTCAGCCTGCTTTATCTCCGTCCGGACACCGTCCAGTATCCTGTCGCACCCGGTTAGCGGCATAAGATACTTCAAATGCCCGGCCGTTAAACCGCCGCTTATAATATCCGCCTGATAATCATCCCTTACATCCAGCAAAGCCAGCCTGGCGGCAACAAACCCCTGGCTCTTCCCGATCTTCTTAGCCAGCGTCTCCTGGGTATATTTACACTTATCAATTAACGCCTTAAACCCCTGAGCCTCTTCAATGGGATTGAGATCATCCCTCTGCAAATTCTCGATCAACTGAAGCTCGAGCGCGTCTCGATCAGTCAACTCTCTCACAATCGCCGGGATATCTTTCAACTTGGCAACCTTCGAAGCCTTCAGCCGGCGCTCTCCGCACACCAGCTCATACTTTCCATTTACCGGCCGCACCAGGATCGGACTAATAACTCCCTTTTCCCCGATAGACTTAGCCAGCTCCTGAATTTTCTCCTCATTAAAATGCCGGCGCGGATTATCCTTCGACAAAACAATCTCCGACAACCCTATATCCCTCAACCCCTCCATACCCCTGCCTCCCTTTTTAAGTTTTTTCTATATTGTCAATTAATAATTTCTCTCCAGTAACGTGAACGTGTATGCCTATTTTATCAGTTGCGCAATCTTTATACGCATCCCAAACCTGCACCGACATATCAGGATCATGCCGCTTTAATATTGCGATCATGTCCTTAACCTTCATCCTTCAGCTCCACATACTTCATTCTTGTCGCCGATAATTTAAGCATTACGATAATAACCCCGCGCTCCTCTCCGGATAACTCATCAAGATTATCCAAAAGCTTCTCCGCTATTCTAAAGCTAATATTTTCATTGAGGTTTTTTAGTTCTATTCTTTCTATTTCATCCGCCATCTTTCACTCCCTCTCCAAATAAACCCGCCAACTCTTTCCGCACAATCATCGCGTCATGCGGGTTTAAGCGCTCGCACTCTTCTTTTAACCACTCCACAACAGCCAACATCATTGCCACCTGATATCTCTCCTCATACACCCCCGATGCCGCCGTCTGCGCCCCACAAACGCCTGCCCCACCATCACGAACCCCGACAAAGAAAAAGGCATCAAGATTATCAATGGCCTCTTTTATTTCTTTTTTACTCTCCAGTATTGTCTTGTTAAAAAACTTCTCGCTGGTGCCGCGCATTGTGCCTTTCCGTATCGACTTCCATTCTCCAAACATCACTTCCCCTTCACGTCATTAAAAATATCCAACAGCTGTCTTCTATGCACCTCATCCAGCTCTTTCGCTTTTTTCGGTATAGTGCTTAGTGCTTTAAGTTGATTTTCGCTTAACCCGTTTTTTCGCTTAAAATAAGTTACATGCTTACGCACAATCTTCATATCCTCATCGCTTGTCGTATACTCGCGGGACATGCTGTATTTACTTCCGCCGGCGTTTACCTTCTTATACTTCGCCGGCTTTCGCGGCTTCTTTTCCTCATCCGGATTTTTATGCGACCCCCCCCCTTCCGGCTTTTCCTTTTCAATCGCCGGCACCTCTTTTAACGGCTGTATTTTTAGCGTAGCGTCTATACCAACTATCTCGTCCCCGCTTATTTTAATAACTACGTCGGCAATACCGGTACAATCATTGATGTTCGTATGTTTACGAACAAGAGCCTTAACATCTTCCACAATACCCATCTCATTTACCCCCTTCTTTTTTACCTGCCTCCAGCACCTTCCCCTTGCCCGGTTTATCCGCGGCCTTGCCGGCTTCCTTTACTTTCTTAGCCTCTTCGGCCTTTTTAATTTTTTCCAGGG